>JBDQLO010000022.1:0-9358 GCA_040262735.1 Fluviibacter sp. | reverse complement strand
GTCTGCAAGCGCCTGCAACGCGCGCCATCCAGTAACCGGCGGGGCGAATCCACCATGTTCTCGAAGTTTTTTATCGATCGGCCGATTTTTTCCGCGGTCATCTCTATCGTCATCACCATCGCTGGTCTGGTGGCGATGGCATCGTTGCCGATTGCGCAGTACCCGAATATCACGCCCCCGCAAATCCAGGTATCAACGACCTACCCCGGTGCCAATGCGGAGACGGTATCGCAGAACGTGGCTTCGCCAATCGAGCTGCAAGTCAATGGTGCCGACGGCATGCTTTACATGTATTCGACCAATACGGCCGGCAACATGACCCTGAGCATTTTCTTCGACATCAACAAGAACCCGGCGCTGGCCCAGACGGATGTGCTCAATCGGGTGAATACGGCTATGCCTCAGCTGCCGCAATCCGTTCGCAATCAGGGTGTAAACATCCAGCAGAAAAGCCAATCCATCATGATGGTGGTTGCCATCAAGGATCCCGATAACAAGTACGATCTAACGGCGCTCAGCACCTTTGCCAACATCATCGTACTAAACGAAGTCCAGCGCATTCCGGGTGCCAGCATGGCCTCGGTAGGCGGGAACCCCAACTTTGCAATGCGTGTCTGGCTGGACCCCACCAAGCTAACGCTCTACAAACTGACCACGTCGGACATCGCTAACGCAGTTCGCGCACAGAACCAGCAATACGCAGTTGGCCAGTTTGGGCAGTTACCGTCGAATGGTCAGGTGATTCAAAACTTCTCGGTCACCACGAACGGCATGCTGCAAACTCCCGAAGAATTCGAAAACATTATCGTCAAAGCCGGCAAACCCTCGGTGACGCCGGGTTCCGAGGGCGCCATCGTTCGCCTGCGAGACGTAGGCCGCGCAGAATTGGGATCGCAAACCTACAACTTTGATGTCAAGACCAATCAAAGTACCGCTGCGCTGCTGATCGTTTATTTCCAGCCGGGATATAACGCACTGAATGTGGCTGAATCGGTCAAGACAAAACTGGAAGAATTGAAGCCCAGCTTCCCGCCGGGCGTGACTTACGAAATCGCGCTGGATGCGACGGAGTTCATTAATTCGTCAATCGAGGAAGTCATTCACACGTTCTTCGAAGCGATGATTCTGGTTGTACTCGTAGTTTTCATGTTCCTGCAGAAACCTAAGGCAACCCTCATCCCGTTGGTGGCCGTACCCGTATCGATCATCGGCACCTTCATCGGGATGAGCCTGTTTGGCTTTTCGATCAACATGCTCACCATGTTCGGTCTCGTTCTGGCGATTGGCCTGGTCGTCGATGATGCTATCGTCGTCATCGAAAATGTCGAACGCATCATGGAAGAAAATCCGACCATGCAACCGCGCGAAGCAGCTGCAGTTGCCATGGCGGAAGTGACGGGACCCATCATCGCAACGACCCTGGTCATGGCGGCTGTGTTTGTGCCGGTTGCTTTTCTATCGGGCATCACGGGTCAGCTCTATCGCCAGTTCGCCCTGACGCTCTCGGTATCGGTCACCTTCTCTGCCATCGTGGCACTGACCCTGTCACCCGCACTCGCGGCGATACTGATTCGCGCCAAAGGCGACGAAGAGGAAACGGCCAAACCGCGCTTCTTCGTTGGCTTCGAGAACCTGTTCGACAAACTGCGTGACCACTACATGGTCGCTGTCAAATGGGCGATTGAACACCGCCGCCCGTCCTTTATGATTTTTGGTGGCATCATCGTCGCCCTGTTGTTGCTGTTCCGTATCGTCCCGGGCTCATTTGTGCCTGAAGAGGATCAGGGCTATCTGTTCGGTGCAGTCATCATGCCTAAAGCTGCCAGCCTGCAACGCACCGCTGCCTTCTCGGACAGTGGTGCCAATTGGTTTCAGGAACAACCTGGCGTCGGTTCTGCTACCAGCTATGCCGGTTACAGCATCATCGATTCGCAAGTCCTGCCCAGTGCCAGCACCCTCTTCATCGGGTTAAAGCCCTTTGGTGAGCGGACAGACAAGGCATCCTCCGCGTTCACCATGATCGACCATGGTCGCAAACACTTCGCGACACAAAACGACGGCATCATCATTCCGGTGAACCCGCCATCGATTCCGGGCTTAGGCAACACTGGTGGCTTCCAGATGTGGCTGGAACAGACCGGTAATGGTTCGATGGAAGAAATGGAAGAACAGACCATGCGCTTCCTGGCTGCCGCCAAGAAACGTCCGGAACTGACTGCGATCAATACCACGTTCAGCACAAACGCGCGCGAGATGTTTGTAGATGTCGACCGCGGCAAAGCTGAGCTGCTGGACGTCGCCGTCAACGATGTCTACGACACCCTGCAAACGATGATCGGCTCACAGTATGTCAATCAATTTGCTTACCAGAACCGCCTGTGGCAGGTGATCCTGCAGGCAGACGCCAATTTTCGTCAGGATCCTTCTTCGTTTGACACGATGTACGTGCGAGCCCGAACGGGCGCTATGGTTCCGATGCGCGCCCTCATCAGCTTCAAATATCAAGCCAGCCCCGATATCGTGACCCGCTTTAATGCCTATCCTGCCGTGCAGATCACGGGCAACAACGCCGCAGGCTACAGCTCCGGTCAGGCGATCCGCGCGATGCAAGAGATTGCTGACGAAGTCTTACCAACCGGCTACAAGATCGCCTGGTCCGGCGAAGCCTACGAACAGCTTAAATCCGGTAGCACCGCCATTTTCGTCTTTGCTTTTGCATTGATCATGGTCTTTCTGATCCTGGCCGCACTCTATGAGAAATGGTCACTGCCTTTCAGCGTGATGTTTGCCGTTCCGTTTGCATTATGCGGTGCCCTTCTGGCCGTTTTTCTTCGCGGCCTGGAAAACGATGTCTACTTCCAGATCGGGCTGGTCACGCTGATCGCCCTAGCGGCCAAGAATGCCATCCTGATTGTTGAATTTGCTGTTGCCAACGTCGAAAAGGGGATGTCTGTAGTCGATGCTGCCCTGCACGCAGCAGAAATCCGTTTTCGCCCGATCATGATGACCTCCCTGGCATTCATCCTGGGCTGCGTGCCGCTGGCGATTGCCGTGGGTGCCTCGGCCAATAGCCGCCACTCGATCGGCACGGGCATTATTGGCGGGATGATCGGCGCTACGATGATCGCCATTATTTTTGTACCACTGTTCTTTGTCGTATTTGAAGAAATGAGCGAGGCAAAAAAGCAGATGGTTGACGATAACCCTGCGAAACCCGGTCCGCACAACCTGCCTGGCTCAGCGACAACGGAGGACGCCAAATGATTCGCCAATCGCGTCGCCTGCTGTGGCCACTCACGGCAGCAAGTTTGCTCGCTGCATGTGCCGTTGGCCCCGATTACGAGCGTCCGGATGTCAATGCTCCGACGCAGTTCCGCTCCGCCCCTGCGCAGAGTAACAACGACAACAGCTTGGGTACGATCCTGTCCACCGACGCCTGGTGGGAGGCCTTTGAAGACCCCGTACTCAATGAGTTGGTTGAAGAAGGTCTGCGCAACAATCGCGATCTGCAATCAGCAATCGCCCGGGTCCGCAAGGCGCGCGGGCAGCTCATCACAACGCGTGGCAAGTTCTTTCCGCAGGTCGAATACTATGGCGCGGGTGAACGCGGCAAATTCATGGGTCTGGATCAGACCGTTGTAACCAACACGCCGGGCAGCCTGGTGTCTATTGGAACTCTGGCCTCGACGGCCACCTGGCAACTGGATGTCTTTGGCGGTCTTCGCCGTCAATATGAGGCCGCCAGCGCCAATCAGGCGGCGGCCGTTGCTACGCGCCAAGCCATTGCCCTGAGCGTTGCCGGCGAGGTGGTCAGCATTTACGTGACGCTGCGCTCGCTGGATCAGCAGCTGGCCGTAGCCCGCCAAACCCTGGATAACTATAAAACCACGATGCGCATCTTTGATCTGCGCTTCCGTTACGGCACCGCGAACATGGTTCAGGTTTCCCAAATCCAATCTCAGGTCGATGCGGCCGAAGCATCGATTCCGCCCCTGGTGCAGGCGATTGGTGAGCAAGAAAACAATCTTAATTTCGTGCTGGGCCGCAACCCGGGCACGGTGCCGCGCGGCAAACCGATCGAACAGCTCGTGCTACCCACGCCGCCCGCCGGGCTTCCCTCTGATCTTCTCGCTCGCCGCCCGGACGTGCGACTTGCCGAGCAGCAACTGATTGCACTCAATGCCCAGATTGGCGCCGTCAAAGCCCAGTTTTTCCCGAGTATCTCGCTCACAGGCACCCTGGGCACCAGTACCGCCACAGCGATGGGCGGCATCTTCACCGGTGCCAGTAGCATCTGGGATGCCGGTCTCATCGTCATGGGGCCGCTCTTTAAGGGTGGTGAAATCTATGGCCAGTATGTTGGCGCTAAAGCCGAGCAACAGGCGGCCATGACCCAGTACCTGAAGTCGGTGGAAGGCGCTTTCCGAGATACGGATACCGCCTTGATCGCCTCGGCAGAAACACGCAAGCTCGTCTCTGCGCGGCAAAAACAAGTCGGCACCCTGAAGACCTACGCCAATCTGTCCAGCATGCAGTTTAACTATGGTTACGCAGACTACCTCACCGTGCTGAATGCCGAAGACAGTCTCTTTCGGGCGCAACTTGATCTTGCCCGTGCACAAGCCGAAAGAGCGCTCTCGCAGGTCTCGCTTTATATGGCGCTGGGCGGCGGCTGGGAGGCCGCTGACGACAAGACGATGGCAGCCAATCAGACGATCGCCTCGGGCGACGATCCGCGAAATCCCGCCAACCGTTAAGACTTGCTGCCTGCGCTGCTACGGGGATTACTTAGAGAGCTGGCGACCGAGTGCCGCGCCGGCCCCGCCGCCGAGGCCTGCGCCTAAAGCGGCACCGGCCGTTCCACCGCCCGCACTCTTGCCAATTGCGGCACCTGCACCGCCGCCGACCGCGCCACCCACGACGGCACCGGTTTTTCCCTTGCCCTTTGTTGTCACTGCAGCGCCCGCGCCACCGCCGACGGCACCACCCACCACCGCACCGGTGGTACCACCGACCGCATTACCAACGGCTGCGCCTCCGGCCCCGCCGAGTGCGCCGCCAACACCGCTCTTGAGATTGCTGCTCTGCGCCAGGGCGCTCGTCGCTGCAATCGAGAGACCACAGACCACCAACCACGCTTTTTTCATCAATTTTCCTTTAAGCCAATATGCCTAAGCCCAACTTTGAATCAGGGTCTACTGGCAGTGTGCAGCAAACGCTGCGCCGTTGTCATGTCGCCCTGCACAAGGATCACACTTTGGTCGGCAATCCGGTCAATTGCCCGGTCGATGTCGATCTGCTCATCCTGGCGCGGCCGATGCAGCACAAAATCAGCCACCCCCTGATTCAACTGTAACGAACGCGGGTGGCCAATGCCGATTCGCAGACGCCAGTAGTCCGGCGTGCCGAGTGCAGCCTGGATATCTTTGAGGCCATTGTGGCCGCCACTGCTACCGCCGAGCTTAACGCGTAGCTGACCCGGCAACAGATCGAGCTCATCATGCAAGACCAGCATCTCATTAGGCCGGATCTCGTGGAAACGCGCGAAGGGACCGACAGACTGGCCGGAGCAGTTCATGAAAGTCTGCGGTTTGATGATCCAGATTTTGCGGCCATCGACCACCGCCGAAGCCACATCGGCTTTCATCTTTTTATCGGCGCTAAAATCACTTGCACCGAGCACGCGCGCTATCTCATCGACGGCCCAGCACCCTGCATTGTGGCGCGTACGTTCGTATTCTGCACCGGGATTACCCAGCCCGACGACGAGCCGGATCGGTGATGCCACTGACGTTACTGGGGCTGACTTATCGGCTGATTTTGATTGTAGCGAATGTTGCATGGGTTGGTTCATGTGACATAGCCTAACTTAAATCGAGCGTTCCATGAAAAAAGCCGTGCGAACGAATCAGCACGGCTTTCTCCTGAATGCTGGTGACCCAGCAAACCACTTACTCGGCAGTCGGTGCGGCGCCAGCGTCGGACACGGCCGCCGTTTCAGCATCGGCGTTCGAACCCTTAACGGCCATCACGGCAGCAACGACCGAATTATCACCACCGTGCAATAGAACGCGCACGCCAGCCGGCAGCTTGATATCGTTAATGTGCAGCGAGTGGCCCATCGCCAGATCCTTCAGATCGACTTCGATGAATTCCGGAAGTGCTTTCGGCAAACAGGCGATTTCCAGCTCGGTAATGACATGGCTGACAATGCCGCCTTGCAGCTTAACGCCCGGGCAGACTTCACCGTTGGTAAAGTGGAGCGGCACTTTGGTGTGCAGTTCGGTATTGGCATCGACGCGTTGGAAATCCACGTGCAGTACCAGGGGCTTGTAGGCGTGCAGCTGCACATCGCGCAGCAGCACCTGCTCTTTGGTGCCATCCAGACTCACGGAAACAACCGACGAATGGAACGCTTCTTTACGCAGACACTGGTAGATCTCGTTGTGATCGACGTCGAACGACACAGCCGGCTTACCTGCGCCATAAACGACGCCAGGAACTCGGCCAGCACGACGCAGGCGGCGGCTCGCACTCGATCCCTGCACATCGCGCTTGGTAGCATTAAATTCAAAACTGCTCATGATTGACTCCAGAAATAGGATAACCCGCGACCAGGTTATCCGGTTGAATGACCGGGGCGAAGGCCTCAGTCGATGAACAGCGAGGAGACAGAGTCTTCCTTGCTGATGCGGCGGATCGTTTCCGCCAGCAACTCTGCAACCGACAGCTGTCGGATGCGTGAACATTTTTGCGCGACCTCGGTCAGCGGGATGGTATCCAGTACGACCAGCTCATCAAGCACCGACTCATTCAGACGCTCGACGGCGGCACCCGACAGGACGGGGTGGGTACAATAGGCGGTCACGCTGCGCGCGCCGTTTTCTTTCAGGGCAACGGCGGCCTTGCACAGGGTGCCGGCCGTGTCGACGAGGTCGTCGACGATGATGCAATCTTTGCCGGAAACATCGCCAATGATATTCATGACTTCAGAGACGTTCGCCTTCGGGCGACGTTTGTCGATAATCGCCAGATCGCATTCCAGGCGCTTGGCCAGCGAACGGGCGCGCACCACACCGCCATGGTCGGGCGACACCACGATCGGCTTTTGCAGATGCTTGTTCTGCACATCTTCCAAAAGGATCGGGAGGCCGTAGATGTTGTCGACAGGAATATCGAAGAAGCCCTGAATCTGTTCAGCATGCAGATCCATGGTCATCACGCGGTCGATACCGGCAGCAACCAGCATATTGGCGACCAGTTTGGCGGCGATCGGCACACGGTTCGAACGGGGGCGGCGATCCTGACGGGCATAACCAAAATACGGGATGGCCGCCGTAATGCGCCCTGCTGACGCACGCTTGAGCGCGTCGACAATCACCAGCAACTCCATGAGGTTGTCATTCGACGGATGACAAGTCGACTGCAGCACAAAGACGTCGTTGCCGCGCACATGCTCCTGAATCTCGACGCTGACCTCACCATCGGAGAAACGGCCGACATCGGCGCGCCCTAGTGGCAAGCCGAGACGTTGCGCAACTTCGGCCGCCAACTTGGGGTTGGCGTTACCGGAAAAGACCATCAGGTTCTGGAAGCCCATGATGCTGATATCCTTTTGGTGTCCTGGACCAATCGGGACGCCCGTCAACGGCAATGGCGCACGCCACCAACGAGCTACAAACAAAATGGGCAGCTGCCTGCGCAACTGCCCGAATCTTGGCTGGGGAGGAAGGATTCGAACCTTCGCATGCCGGAATCAAAATCCGGTGCCTTAACCAGCTTGGCGACTCCCCAACACGCACCCCCTCGCGGCGGTGAGGCCAGAATTATATCTAAAATTTTGCGTTTGCACATCCCCTGAGCGCCCTGCCCGGGCGGGCCCGCCGCGGCAGGTTTTGTTCAGTCGGGGATCAGCGCGCTTAACGGGTGCCGGTCTAATCCCGGGCAAACCCAGGCATGCCAGGCCCGGCCGCCAGCCGTCAGCCGGGCGTGTACCGCCGACGCCGTGACCTCATCGTCAAAAACTGCAAAAACACAGGCACCCGAGCCGGTCATCCGGGCACGACCCGCCGTTTCCGGTTGGGCATGAAGCCAGTCCAGCGCCGCACCGACTTCCGGATAACGTGCCAAGGCCACTGATTCCAGATCGTTATTGCCGATACCGTTGCTGAGCGCACCCGCCCAATCGGAGGGATCAAGCACCGGCCTGTCGCGGCGCAGATCCGGCGATGAAAATATCTGGGCCGTCGGCACCAAGACACCGGGGTTTACAATCAGATACCAGGCCGGTGCTAGCGCGGCCGGAATCAGCACTTCACCCACGCCTTCTGCAAAAGCGCTCTGCCCGAACACAAACACCGGCACATCGGCACCCAATGACAGTGCGAGCGCCAGCAATTCGGCGCGACTGCCACCCAGACGCCACAGGCTATTCAACGCCAGCAGCACGGTGGCTGCATCCGAACTCCCGCCGCCCAGACCGCCGCCCAGCGGCAGATGCTTATCCAGAAGGATCGTCACACCATCCCGGATCCCGGCGGCCAGTCGCAGGGCATGAGCGGCGCGGACGGTCAGATCAGTTTCGGGTGCCACACCGGGAATCGGATTGGCCAGCACGATCTGACCATCGGAACGTGGCACAAAACGCAGGGTGTCGCACAAGCCCACAAACCGAAAGAGCGTCTGCAAGGTGTGATAGCCGTCCGCACGTCGACCCGTGATATGAAGAAACAGGTTCAGTTTTGCAGGTGCCGGATAATCCGATGTCCAGTTCCAGCGCATCGCCAGCGCCGGATCGGGAAGCTCCGCAGGATCTTGGAAAGCCATGGTGTTTGCCTGTTTAGGGTGCCGACTGTTCGGCCGGATCACTTACACCATTCCATTCCGTTAATGCCAGGCGCAGCCACAAACCATCCGGTCCTGCCGCCTCCACGGCCAACGGCCAATCTTGTGGCGCAGGCGACCCGTAACGATAGGTGAACTGCCAGCCTCGACCAGAGGCCGCCAGGGGACGAGCATCGCTATCGCGTTGCTGTATCTCGCTGTCAGGCCATCGGGCATACAACCAGCGTTCTGCGGGTAATTCCGGCAAGGTCACCCCCGCAAGTGATTCACCCAGAGCACGTAAATTCGTGGCTTCGCCGCGTTTTCCCGTGGCATCCTGCCAGCGGACGCCACCGGCAGTCATATCGACCCGCGCCAACGTATTGCCCAGGGGGCCAATGAGCCACAAGACATCTTCGCCGGGCGAATGCTGCCAGGCAAAACGTCCCGCAACCGGCTCGTTTTCGACGCCACCCGTCACCGGCAACTGTCCGGCGGCAAAACGGCCGGCGACTTGCCAGGTGTCCACGCTTGC
>JBDQLO010000021.1:0-9393 GCA_040262735.1 Fluviibacter sp. | reverse complement strand
TGTATCGCTCGTGGGCGAAGAACGCGTTCTTCTTCCATCAGCCGCTGGCCTGCTCGCCGTGTCTGACGGCCTATAACCACCGTATGTCGCCGTGCGATGGCGACAACCAGTGCCTTAAGCAGATCACGCCGGAGCGAGTTATCGAAAAGTCGCATGAGCTGCTCGGGCTGCCGGCGGCGGCCCGACCGGCTGAATTTACCCTGGCTGCGTCCTAATCGCTGCCGATGCGTCAGTTCATCCAGACTTTGCAACAGTTGCCGCTGATTGGCCCGCTGTTCCGCCCGCGTTTTATCAAGTTCGGCATCGTCGGTGCCTCGGGAGTGGTCGTCAATCTGAGTGTGCTGTATCTGGGTCAGGAGTTTCTCTTCAGAGAGATCGCCCAGCAAACGCTGCGCCTGAATCTGTCGCTGGCCTTGGCGATTTTGATGGCGACCATCAGCAATTTCACCTGGAACCAGCGCTGGACCTGGCATGACCGCAAGGCCTTGCGCACGGTGCCCATCGTCGTTCAGTTCGCCCAGTACGCGCTCGCCTGCTGGATCGGCATTGCCGTGCAGTTCGGCCTGACCAATCTGTTTGCGCTGTTTCTGCACTACCTGCTCGCTAACCTGATTGCGGTGGTGATCGCCAGCCTGTTTAATTTTGTGGCCAATGATCTGTGGACCTTCGGTCGGCTCAAGCTGAACCGTGAGCTTCATCAGCCGGACCCGAATGACGCGTAAAGCGATCAGCCGATCGGCCTTTCGTTCACGCAGTGACGGCCGCGATTCTGTCTGGGGCATGCTTGGCCTGGTTGTAGTTCTGGTGCTGGCGGTTGCGACCTACTTCTTTGGTCTCGATAGCCTGCACATCCCCAAGAACGGCGATGAGTTTCCCTACGCGCACATCACCCGTCTGACGGCCGAGAGCGGTCATCTGCTGCCGCTGCAGTCGACGCTGGAAAACATGCGCAACACCAAACCGCCCCTGCTGTTCTGGCAAGGGGTACTCAGTACGCACTGGGGGCACGAGTGGACCCTATGGCAGCTGCGTTACCCCAATGTGCTCTATACCCTGGCCACCGCGGTACTGGTCGGGCTGCTCGGCTGGAAGTGCGGCCAGCGTCGGGTCAGCACCGGTTTATTGGCCGCCATCCTGTGGCTGGCGTTCTTTAGTACCTACCGGTTTGGCCGACCTTTTCTGACCAATGCCGGCGAAACCTTCTGGCTGTTTCTGCCCTTCTTTCTGCTGCTGTACCAGGGCAAGCGGGCCTTTGATTCGGCCTGGATTGTGCCGTTCATCATCGGCATCAGTGTCGGCATCGGTCTGCTCTATAAATCGTTTGCACTGCTTCTGCCGGTGGGTCTGGGTCTGGCCTTCTGGTACTGGCGTTGTCGCCGTTACCGCCCGGGCGAGTTCCTGAAGCGCGATGTCTACAAGCTGATACTGATCGCCCTGCTATCGCTGGGGATCTTTGCCGGGTGGTTTGCCCTGGACCCGGATCCGCAAGCCATCTGGAACGAATTCGTCATCGGTGAAAACGCCGGTAAGTTTGACCCGCACGGCCCCAGCTATCTGGCCAAGATGTTCTGGGGCGATGGCAGCATCTGGGTGCTGGCCACCGGCTACGCGCTCAACGCCGGCCTGCTGGCTGTGGTGGTGATCGCAACAATGGTGCTGGCGCTGTGGCGTGTGTTCCGTCACAACGACCTGAGCGATGACGAACAATATCTGTGGTGGTGGGTACTCCTTCTGTTTGTGGTGTTCTGCTTCCCCAGCCAGCGTTCCAGCCGTTATCTGCTGGAGGCAATGCCGGCCCTGGCCGTGCTGATCGCGCTGGTCTGGTTCCGTCTGAGTCGCTGGGTGCTGTTCATCACCACGCTGATCTGCACCCTGGTGATTGGGGTGATCGGCTATCTGGGCTGGCTTTTGCAGCACGATGTCGGGCAACCGATCTACAGCGCCACGCTGGCTGTGCTGTTCGTCATTGTGCTGGCAACGCTCACCCTCTCGTTACTGCTTCCGCGATTACTGCCCTGGTTCACACTGCCGTCGGTGTTTGCAGCGTATCTGGCGCTGACGGCATTTCTGGGTGTGTTTGATGGCCCGAAGGGACGCTACACCGAGGCCACCCAGAAACAGTTGGTCGCCCAGACGGTGTGGGTCCCCCATCACTTTAACGCCGCTTATGAGCAGTATCGATTTCTGCTGCCGGGCGCACACATCCGCGGTTATCGTGACGACGCCGGCCTACCGCTGCATGTTCTGCGCGAGCGTTACCCGCTACTGATTGTGCAGCAACCGCTGGACCAAGCGGTTTGCACCGACTGTCGTATTCTCGGCGAACGCCTGGAACTGCGGGGCCGACAAAGCAACGATGAAATCAGCGCCATGATTCGCGGCGACGTGGCGCGGCACTTGTTTCTCCGTGAAATACTGATCGACAACCGCGACCACGCCCGCTAAGTGCTAGCTTGTGCAGGCGTCGGCGATCCTGCGGATGGCCTCGTCCAGCGTGGCCCGTGTACAACCAAAGTTTAGCCGCACGTGATTGGTGGCGCCGGGCATGAAGTCTTCGCCCGGCGACAGACCAACGCCCGCCGCCTCAAAAAATTGCGCCGCTGACTGACCGGCGGGCAAGTTCAAACCGCTGGCATCGATCCAGGCCAGATAGGTCGCCTCCGGTGACTGCAGTTCAAGACCGGGCACCCGGTTCAGGGCCTGTGCAAGCGCATCGCGATTGGTCCGCAGATAGTTAAGCACCGCCTGACGCCACGGCAGGCCATGTCGATACGCGGCGGCCATGGCGGTATAACCCAGCACATTGATATGCGGCACGATGCCGGCGATCACCCGCTCAAAGCGGCGGCGTAAGGCGGCATCGGGGATGACCGCAAAAGCGGCACCCAGCCCGGGGATGTTATAGGTTTTGGAGGGTGCCAGCAGGGTGATCGTGCGACGCGCGATTTCTGGCGACAGCTGGGCGATTGGGGTGTAGCGCACGCCGGGCTCGAGCAGGAGTTCGCAATGGATATCATCCGAACAGATAATCCAGTCATGCCGTTCGGCCATTTCGGCCAGCGCCATTAATTCGTCTTCGCGCCAGACCCGGCCCACCGGATTGTGCGGATTACACAGCATCAGCAGACGCGTGCGGTCGGTCGTTGCCGCAGCAAGCGCCTCAAGATCCCACACCCATTCACCCTGGGCCAGGGTTAACGGCACTGTCTGAAGCTGGCGATCGCTGAGTCTGGGCGCCGACATGAACGGCGGATAGATCGGCGTGGCGGTCACCACGGCATCGCCCGCGTCACCGACGGCGCGACAGCAGGCATTCAGCCCCGTGACCAGACCGGGTAACCAGACCAGCCACTCCGGCGCGACCGGCCAATCCAGATCGCGCGCCAGATGCAGCAACACCGCCTCGCGCACAGCCGACGTGACCTGGGGGTAACCGAACACCGCGTGGTCGACCCGGGCCCGCAACGCCTCGACGACAGCGGGCGGGGCCGCAAAATCCATATCGGCCACCCACATCGGGAGTATGTTGTTTTCGGGTCGGTCGGCGTAAC
Source organism: Fluviibacter sp. (assembly GCA_040262735.1). GTDB lineage: Bacteria > Pseudomonadota > Gammaproteobacteria > Burkholderiales > Rhodocyclaceae > Fluviibacter. The sequence continues at coordinate 5,842 of JBDQLO010000021.1, read as the reverse complement.
GCCCCCATTTGAGGGAGTCGTTGTGCGGTGCTGCCAGACGGTTGATGGTGCTGTCGAAATTAAACGGGCTCATGGTGACATTATCGCCATAAAAACACAGCCCCGCGCGGATAACTCCGGCGGGGCTGTGTGTTGCGGTTGATCGGCGACGAGGCCTCACCGCCTCGGCCGATCAAAGCGACATTACTTCTTGGCCGACTTCTTGGCAGTTCCTGCAGCCTTGACCGCAGCCGAGGTCGCCGCCGACACACCGGCTTCGGTGAATTCAGCCGCTTGCTTGGCCGCCTTGTTCAGGTTGTCGAAGGCCGAGTTGGCCGCAGCAACCGCCTGGCGAACAGCCGCCAGAGCAACATCCGAACCAAACGGCGAGGCCTTGGCTGTCTTTTCGGCCAGATCCTGAGCAGCCTTGTTCAGTTCAACAAACTGCGACTGGATCAGCTTGCCCAGTTCGTTGGCAGCGCCGGTCGAGATTTCGTAAACACTACGCGAGTAGGCAACGGCCTTCTCGACAGCCGGCTGACCCAGCGTCGCGTTCAGCGATGCGGCTTCTTGCGGGGTCTTGACGCCCATAACGGCCTTGGCGTTCTTGGCGCTATCGTTCAGGGCTTCGCGGGCGGTTCCCAGGTTCAGGGCAGCCAGGCTCTCGGCCGTGGCCAGTGCGGTGTTGGCCACCGACAGCAGGGTATCGATCGCGGCTTTGTTGGCCGACAGCATGTGTTCGTTGTTCAGTGCATTCATGGTGCGCTCCTTAATTAATGTGCGTGAAATGGATTGTTTGAAATTCGGGTGCTGCGGTTTTGTTGCGTTGCACAATAATGATTATAGAGGCACAAAAAGCCCTGTCAAGAAAAATGGCAAAATTTTTTTGCACCACAACAAATGCCGTTCAGCGCGGCTTTCCGGGCGCTTAGGCTATGATGCAGCCATGAGCAATGCATGGACCTTACTGATTCTGGCCGGGATCTGTGAAATCGGCTGGCCCCTGGGCTACAAACTGGCTCAGGCCAATGCGGGTCTGCGTCAGGTAGGCTGGTTCGGTTTTTCCGGGCTGTCGATCTTATTAAGCGCCTGGTTACTCTGGCTGGCCCAGAAAGAAATCCCGATCGGAACCGCCTATGCGGTTTGGACGGGCATTGGTGCTGCCGGCACCTTCGTCCTGGGGATTGCACTCTTTGGCGAACAATCGTCAATGTTGCGCTGGTTGGGCGCCGCCATGATCATCGGCGGTGTAGTCATTCTCAAATCCGGCAACTAGCTTATTGACCGAGCGCACCCACCGCCCTGAGATAGCCGTAAATCTGCCGCGCCATGCGTTGCCGTTCGGCGGCCGGGCGCTCGGGAGCCAATGGCGGCATGGTGGTGAGCGGGTTTTTTGCGGCGGGGTCAAGCACCCACGTGGCCATGCGGGCAAACGACTGGCCAGCCGCCCATTGCCCCAGATCGATGGGCATCTTGGTACCACCCACGCCATTGACCTGATGGCAGGCCAGGCAGTACTTCAGGGTCAGTTGCGCCCCTGCTTGATAGCGTTCCGGCAACATCGGTGGCATCAGACGCGCCAGTCGGGTGCTGTCGACAACGCCCACGCGCGTGATCTGGTAGGGCCAGTAGGTGGCGCCATCGGCGCGCAGATCCGGCTGCAGGACATTATCCCAAACCAGATACCACGGACCCAGACTCACCCGTTGATTGAGCGGCGGCGTTTCGATACTGAAATCGCGCCCCTCGGCGTTGGCATAAACGAGATAGGCGGAATACTGCAGCAGCCGTGCTGAAGGGATCATCGACAGATAACCGTCTTTGGCTTCAAAGGCGACCAACGCCTCTGGCGCCCGCCAACCCACCCCCAGCAGATGATCGAGCAGCGGGATGGCCGGATAGCCTTGATAGGTCACTTCGACTGGCTTGAAGGGTTTGGATTCGTGCGGTTCGATCACCGTTACGGCGGCAGCCGTGTAACCGGCCACGTGCGCTGCAGGTGCCGGCAGCGGCAGATCGCCGGCCAGCGCCCGAACCGCCCACAGGCTGCAGAGCGTGAGCGCCAGCACTCGAAGCAAGCGACGCATGATCAATGGCCTTCGTGCGCTGCTTTACTGAGCAGTAGCGATTGATTCATCTGTTTGTCGACCAGCACCATGGCATAGGCCGAGAAAAGAAACACGACATGAATGATCACCTGCCACATGATCGTGTGGTTGGCGATGTTCTCGGCATTGATGAAGGTTTTAAGCAGATGAATCGACGAAATGCCGATGATTGCCGTCGACAGCTTCACCTTGAGCACACCCGCGTTGACATGCGACAGCCACTCTGGCTGATCCGGATGGCCTTCGAGGTTGAGTCGGGAAACGAAGGTTTCATAACCGCCGACGATGACCATGATTAACAGATTGGCAATCATGACGACGTCAATCAAGCCAAGTACCGACAGCATGATGACCGTCTCGCTGACATGCTCGGTCAGCGCGCCCATGATCAGATGCTTCAGCTCGACCATGAACTGATACACGTAAACACACTGCGCCACGATCAGCCCCAGATAAAGCGGGGCCTGGAGCCAGCGGCTGGCGAAAATGAGTTTTTCCATCGGGTTAGAGAGTGCCGGAGCGGCGTTGGGACGATCCATGGTGCGGGCGCAATGGGTTGATCAAGATGCGGACGATTATACTGTCCCGATGCCTGAGACGCTTTACGAACTCCCCTGCCCCTTTGATATCGAAACCGGGACGCTCTGGCTGCTGGAACCGCCGGACAGCGATCCGGATATGCTCAGACAGGCACTTTTGCAGGGCACCTATGACAAACCCTTCCTGATCGAACATGACGACCTGCGGACGCTTTATTTCAGCCTGGGGCTGGTTCAGAGCACCATGCGCATCAGCCAGCCGGACGCACTGGATCTGACCTACACGCGCAAGATGATGGCCTTTCTGCCCTTTTACCCGCGCCCCAAGGGCATCCTGTTACTGGGCCTGGGCGGCGGCTCGATCGCCAAATTCTGCTATCGTCATCTGCCCCGCACCGAGTTGACGGCGGTAGAAATCAACCCGCATGTGGTGGCCTTTCGCAAGGCGTTCTGTATCCCTGATGATGACGGGCGCTTTCGGATTCACTGCGCCGATGCCGCACGTTTTATCACGACCCACCACGCGCGCACGGATGTGATTCTGGTCGATGCCTTCGATGGGCTGGGTATTGCCCCTGAACTGGCCAACCCCGGTTTTTACGCCGAGGCCTATAACCGCCTCTCGGCCAACGGCATTCTCGTGATGAATCTGGCCGGTGACAAAGCCGGCTTTGGTGATCCACTGGCGCAGCTTGCGCATGTCTTTGACGACCGGGTGCTCTCACTGAAAGTTCGTGACGGGGGTAACCAGATTGCCTTTGCCTTCAAGAACCCGGCCTTTCCGCCGCGCTGGGATGCCGTGCATACGACGGCACGCGATCTGGAAAAGAAACTGGGACTGGCGTTTTCCCGTTACGTCGAGCGACTGGAAAAGAGCGAACAACGGGGCGGTTTCCAGACCGGCCATCGGCATCGACCGCGTTAGTCGGCGTCGCATACCTCTTTGCCGTTAATGGTGGCCTGCTGACCTTTGACCCAGAATACGTAGGACTCATCCGAATTGACATAGCGTGCGCCACTGGCACTGACGCCCTGCCGGAGATAACGCGTGGTCTGCCCCAGTTCGATCGTTGCCGTCTGCTGCGCATGGTCAAAAACCACATAGAGACGACCGGATTCCGGGCAGGTATAGCGGATTGCAAAGGGCTTACGTGGCTTGGCGGCATCCGAACGGTATTGCGCCGGAATCTCGGCCACCGGTTTGCGAACCACCTCGATGCCCTCATCGGCGTTGGCGCTCTGGGCAAAGGCAGGCGCGGCCATCATCGCAGCGAGGCCACACAGGCTGGGTAAAAGAGGACGCTTCACAACAGACTCCTGAGTTATACCTGAGCCCCTATCGGGACAAACCACCCTCAATACTGCTCCAGGGCTTGAGCACATTCTGACACGGACTATGCCGTGTCGCGATCGAGGCCACGTTCTGGGCCGCCAGCGAAATGCCCCCCGTAAACACGGCCAGCCCCACCGAGGCGGCCTGTTTGACCACCCCCGCCTTGTTCACGCCCAGCGTCGGGTTGCGCAAAGTGCCGTTGATCTGGACCAGCCCGGCGGGGTTCACCCCCGTCGTTAACCCGGACTTCTCTTTGGGATAGATGTTGAGGTTCAGCGTTTCATTACGCAGATTTACCTGACCATCCAGCACCACATTGAGCCGATCGGTTTCGATACCGATGCTTTGCGCGATGGTCACCAGACCGCTCCGCAGGGGCAGATAAGCCACGGCACAATCGAGTTGCGCATAGTCCAGATTTTTCCGGAGGGGATTGATTGCATCGAACAGACTGACCAGAAAATCGCCGCTCGCATTGACGAAGGCGGTACTCGCCTTTGCTGGCCCAATGGATATCTGTACTTCGCCATTGGCACCCGAAGCCAGATCTCGCAGAGAAAGACCACTGCTATTGAGATGAAAGGCGAATTCGCCGGGACCGCCCTGAAAATCGCCGGGCTTCATGCCGGCACGCGCCTGTGCCAGGACTTTTTCGACGGTGAACCCTTGCGCGTGTCCGCGTAACACCCACTGCGGACGCGCTTTACGGTAACCAGCGACCTTACCGTCGGCACGCAGGGTGCCTTCGCCCAAGCCGGTTTTAAACTGGTCGATCGTCAGTACCCCATCCGCGGTCGGGCTCAGGCTAAGCTGCACCGCCAGATTTGGCAGTATCACGCCATCGGGTAGCACCAGAGATTTAATGCCGGCCGTGATCCGACCGTTCCATAACGGCAAGGCATCCAGTCCCATCGGATCGGCACTGAACACCCAACGCGAATGTCTATCCGTGCCCGCATTGTCGTCATGACCGGCGTCGGACGCCTTCAGATCGATGCGATCGGACTGCACATCCAGGGTCAGATCGAGCGGTACCCCGGGTTTGTAGGCCAGAGCGCCCTTGAGATCCATGGCTTGCTGCTGCCAGCGGACACGCCCGGCAAAGTCGACCCGGGTATCGCTCAGACTCCCTGTCATCTGATCGACGACAACGGATTGGGTCAGCACGCCCTGGCCATCCCGCACGACGATGGTCACATTGCTGAGCTGAATGGCTTTTAGATCAAACGCTTCGGTAGCCTGATCACTGCCGGGTGTTGCCGCATCCGTATTCGAAAGATCCCAGTTCCCGCCAGTTGTTTGCGTGGGCGGTGCCGATTGCAGATTGAGGGTCACACCGCGCAGCGCCACGTCGTTGATGGTCAACTGATCATGGAGTAGTGACATCCAGTCCAGGTTCAACGACACCTGATCAGCCTTGACCATCACCGGATCAATCGCCCAGGCGGCATTGCCCAGGCGCACGTCCTCTGCCACGATCGACAGATGGGGAAAGAGTTTCAGGGTCACCGGGCCATTGATCGTTAGTGTGCGTCCTGTGGATTTCTGGACGGCCGATGCGGCCATCGCGGCCACCTGACGTGTATCGACCAGCGCATAGGTGAGCAATGCCAGAGCCAGGACGATGCCGAGCAGCGCGATCAAACCGAAACGGAACCAGCGGGCCTTAAAGACGGACGACAGCGCAAACGACATAAGGTGAGGACACAAAAACGATGTAGGCTGCATCATAAGTCCAAGGGCGCGAGGGCACCATGGCTTTGACCGACCCGGATCTAAAAATTGTCATGTGTCTGTAAGAAAAGGGGCTTAGTCTAAATATCACATCCACGGGAGAGGATGGAGTCCGGTAAAGCTTGACCCCGGACGAGGAGAATCCGGAC
>JBDQLO010000020.1:0-9461 GCA_040262735.1 Fluviibacter sp. | reverse complement strand
CATGACACCCTTCTGCGCCTTAACAGCCAGCTCAGAATGCGTAAACACTTTCATGCCATTAGTCACCGGCGTCGCGCAAGCGGGCAGAGGCTTCGGTGCTTTTTCGACCTGAACCAGACACATCCGGCAGTTGGCGGCGATCGACAATTTCTTGTGATAGCAGAAATGCGGGATGTAGATACCCAGCTGGCTGGCTGCGTCCATGACGGTAGAACCGTCGGCTACCTGCGCTTTTTTGCCATCGATTTCAATTTCTAGCATGTGCGACTCGCGAAATCAGATCTGTGAATGAAGCATGACGCCCAGTCAGGCGGCGTTCGGGTGGCGGTGGAAGGCACTACCGGAGCGCTGAACCGCATCGGGCATCAGACAGGTCTTGTGCTTGATGTGGTGCTCGAACTCGGAACGGAAATGCTTGAGGAAACTCATGACCGGGAAAGCCGCGGCATCGCCCAGTGCGCAAATCGTACGGCCACAGATGTTGGCGCAGATCGAATCGAGCATGTCCAGGTCTTCCTGGCGACCTTCGCCGTGCTCGATACGACTGACGATCTGATAGAGCCAGTTAGTGCCTTCGCGGCACGGCGTACACTGACCACACGATTCTTCGTGATAGAAGAACGAGAGACGCTCTAGGGCGCGCACCATACAAACTGTTTCGTCCATGACGATGACGGCACCCGAACCCAGCATCGAACCCGCCTTCGAGATCGAGTCATAGTCCATCGTACATTGCATCATGATGTCGCCAGGCAGCACCGGTGCCGACGAACCGCCCGGAATCACGGCTTTCAGCTTACGGCCGCCACGGACACCACCCGCCATTTCCAGCAACGTCGAAAACGGGGTGCCCAGCGGAATTTCGTAGTTGCCCGGACGCTCAACGTGACCAGAGACCGAGAACAGCTTGGTGCCGCCGTTATTTTCCTTGCCGGCGTTGAGGAAGTTCTCGGCGCCCAAACGGATAATGAAGGGGACTGAGGCAAAGGTCTCGGTGTTGTTAATGGTGGTCGGCTTGCCATAAAGACCAAACGAGGCCGGGAACGGCGGCTTGAAGCGCGGTTGACCCTTCTTGCCTTCGATCGACTCGAGCAGTGCAGTTTCTTCACCACAGATGTAGGCACCGTAACCATGGTGCGCAAACAACTCGAAGCTGAAGTCACTTCCCAGAATGTTTTTGCCGAGGAAACCTGCGGCACGGGCTTCGGCGAGCGCTTCTTCAAAGCGCTCATAGAGTTCGAAAATCTCACCGTGGATATAGTTGTAACCACGGGTTGCGCCAATCGCATAACCGCCGATGATCATACCTTCGATGACCGCATGCGGGTCGTAGCGCATGATGTCGCGATCCTTGAAGGTGCCCGGTTCGCCTTCATCGGTATTGCAAACAATATACTTATCCCCCGGTAGACTGCGTGGCATGAAGCTCCACTTCAGACCCGTCGGGAATCCGGCGCCGCCGCGACCGCGCAGCACGGATTTTTTGACTTCGGCGATCACGTCTTCCTGAGACATCTTTTCCGACAGGATTTTCTTCAACGCCTGATAACCACCGCGCTTGGTGTAGGCGTCAATACCCCAGCCGGCATCACCCTGCCAGCCCACTGTCAACATCGGGTTAATGGAACCGAGAATGGCCATTACTTCAGCTCCTCAAGGAGTTGATCCAGTTTGTCAGGCGTCAGGAAGCTACGCATCTGATGGTTATTAACGAGCGCCACCGGTGCATCACCGCAAGCGCCCTGGCACTCGCTCTCCACCAGGGTAAAACGGCCATCCGCCGTTGTTTCGCCGAGCTTGATTCCCAGGCGATCTGCCACGTACAGTGCGGCATCGCGACCACCCGACAGGGCGCACGGCAGACAGGTACAGACAGCCAGTTTGTATTTGCCAACCGGCTTAAGGTTATACATGTTGTAGAAGGTCGCCACTTCTTCGGCGGCAATTGCCGGCATCCCGAGATAATCGGCGACGAAGGCAATTGTTTCCTTAGCCAGCCAGCCTTTTTCTACCTGGGCAATCGCCAGACAGGCCATGACGGCCGACTGTTTCTGGTCAGCCGGGTACTTGGCGACTTCGCGGTCAAAACGCGCAAGAGTTTCCTGAGTCAGCATCAGCGGTCAACCTCACCAAAAACGATATCCTGGGTCCCGATAATCGTGACCACATCGGCGATCATGTGGCCACGCGACATTTCTTCCAGTGCCGACAAGTGGGCAAAGCCGGGGGCACGGATCTTCATGCGATAGGGTTTGTTGGCGCCGTCTGACGACAGATAGATGCCAAACTCGCCCTTCGGATGCTCGATCGCAGCGTAGCAGTCGTTTTCCGGCACGTGGATGCCTTCGGTGAAGAGCTTGAAATGGTGAATCAGCTCTTCCATGTTGGTCTTCATTGACTCGCGCGGCGGCGGCGCAACTTTGTAATCGTTAGTAATCACCGGGCCGGGATTGTCGCGCAGCCAGGCGATACATTGCTTGATGATGCGATTTGACTGCGCCATTTCTTCCATACGCACCAGATAACGGTCGTAAGAATCGCCATTGGTGCCTACCGGGATGTCGAAATCAAGACGGTCATACACTTCATACGGTTGCTTCTTGCGCAGATCCCAAGCCACACCCGAACCACGCAGCATGGGACCCGTCAGACCCATGTTCAGGGCACGCTCCGGCGACACCACCCCAATACCGACCAGGCGCTGTTTCCAGATCCGGTTGTCGGTGAGCAGGTTATGGTAGTCATCCAGATACGCCGGGAACCGATTCGTAAAATCTTCCAGGAAGTCGAGCAACGATCCCTGACGGTTCTTGTTCAACTCGGCTACGCGCTTGGCATCTTTCCAGGGCGATACTTCATATTTCGGCATCGCATCGGGTAGGTCGCGATAAACGCCACCCGGACGGAAATACGCAGCGTGCAAACGGGCACCCGATACCGACTCGTAGACGTCCATCAGGTCTTCGCGATCGCGGAACGTGTAGAGCGCCATGGTCATGGCACCCACGTCGAGACCATGACAGCCGATCCAGAGCAGGTGGTTCAGCAGACGGGTGACTTCGTCGAACATGACGCGAATATATTGGGCACGCTCGGGCACTTGTATACCGAGCATCTTTTCGATCGCCATGCAGTAGGCGTGCTCGTTACACATGGTCGACACATAATCCAGTCGATCCATGTAAGGCACCGACTGCACCCACGTCCGGGTCTCGGCGAGCTTTTCCGTTGCACGATGCAGCAACCCGATATGCGGATCGGCCCGTTCGACTGTTTCACCATCCAACTCGAGCACCAGACGCAGCACACCATGTGCCGAGGGGTGCTGGGGTCCAAAGTTCAATGTGTAGTTACGAATCTCTGACATGCTGCAATCCTGGATGTCCGGTGGGGTCCGTACTGATCTCGGTGATGTAAACCTGCGCGTTATCGCGCCGGTTCGCCGTAAGTTGCTTCACGCACAATACGCGGCGTGTTTTCGCGCGGTTCGATCGTGACAGGTTGATAGATAACCCGCTTCTGCTCGTCGTCGTAGCGCATTTCAACATAGCCAGAAATCGGGAAGTCCTTGCGGAACGGGTGGCCGACAAAACCGTAATCGGTCAGGATACGACGCAAATCCGGGTGGTTGACGAACAAAATACCGAACAGGTCAAACGCTTCGCGTTCGAACCAGTTGGCGGCGGTCCAGACATCAACGACCGAATCGACGACCGGCATTTGATCATCTAAAGCGTAAACTCGAACCCGCACGCGCTGGTTTAAAGCCACGGACAGCAGATGTACCACCACGGCAAAGCGTTTTTCATGCGATTCCTTGCCACCGTAGGTAGCGTAATCCATGCCGCAAAGGTCGATCAGCTGATCGAACTTGAGGCCGGCGGCATCGCGCAATTTCAAAGCAACCGCATGATAATCCGCAGCAGCAACATCGACAGTCACTTCACCGAGGGCCTGCTTGATACGGACGATGGCGCCACCCAGAACCTGTTGCAGGGTATCGGCGAGGATTTGCGTATTTTGCGTCATGATCTTCAGTGTCCCCTACCGTGCTCAGCGGGCAATCGTACTGGTACGACGGATCTTGTTCTGCAGCTGAACCAGTCCGTAGAGCAGCGCTTCGGCGGTCGGTGGGCAACCCGGCACATAGATATCGACCGGCACGATACGGTCACAGCCCCGCACTACCGAGTACGAGTAGTGGTAATAGCCACCCCCATTGGCGCAGGAACCCATCGAAACAACCCAGCGCGGTTCGGCCATCTGGTCGTAAACCTTGCGCAGCGCCGGTGCCATCTTGTTGGTCAGCGTGCCCGCCACCACCATCAGATCCGACTGACGTGGGCTTGGACGGAACACCATGCCGAAGCGGTCCAGGTCATAGCGGGCGGTACCGGCGTGGATCATTTCCACGGCGCAGCAGGCCAGACCAAAGGTCATCGGCCACAGCGAGCCCGTTCGGCAATAGTTAATCAGCTTGTCAGCCGTCGTGGTGACAAAGCCTTCGTTGAGTACGCCCTGAATCTTGGACATTGCTTACTCCCACTCGAAGGCGCGTTTCCGCCACCCGTAGATGAAGCCAACGACCAGAATGGTCAAGAAAACCATCATGGCGATAAAACCATGCATGCCAATTTCTTTGATCACCACCGCCCAGGGAAAGAGGAAGGCGATTTCCAGATCGAAAAGAATGAAAATAATGGCCAGCAGATAGTAACGAACGTCAAACTTCATCCGCGCGTCTTCGAAGGCCTCAAAGCCACACTCGTACGCGGAAAGCTTTTCGCTATCAGGATTATTCGGTGCAATGAAATGGTTCAGCGTACGAGCCAGAACGCCCACGGCCAGGCCAACTGCAACGAACACCAGGATCGGAAAGTAATTTTCGAGCATCAAGCCACCCAAAGTTTGCCAAATGACGCACAACAACCAAAACCCACAACAACCGACCAGACAGAACTATCCTGGTGCCGACGGCGAGACTCGAACTCGCACAGCTTGCGCCACTACCCCCTCAAGATAGCGTGTCTACCAATTTCACCACGTCGGCATTCCTGTTCGGCGAGCTGCAAAAACAGCAACTTACCGAGGTACGTTTTTGGCCTTCGACGCACCTTCCGGATTGGCAGTTTTGCCTTCCGTCGGAACACTCGCAGCACCAGTAACACCGGGGTCTGATTCTACATTGGATTGCATCACACTGCCAGCATTTTTCGACTGCAAGGACTGAAAATTCGCGAGCAACAACGCGCTTACGAAGAAGACTGTCGCAAGCACGGCGGTCGAACGCGACAGAAAATTGGCCGAGCCCGTTGCACCGAACAAACTGCCCGATGCGCCACTACCAAAGGCGGCACCCATGTCGGCACCCTTGCCGTGCTGCATTAGCACAAGACCAATCACGCCCAGTGCTGAAACGATGTTCGCGATAACGACGATAACGTAAAGAATATCCATCTGATTGCCTACTTCTCTTTTCTGAAAGACGACCGAAATTACAACGCACGCTTTTGGGCGGCGATGCAGATTGTACTGAAATCCTGCGCATCCAGGGCGGCGCCACCGATCAACCCCCCATCCACATCGGGCAACGCAAAGAGGCTGGCGGCATTGCTACCCTTCACACTGCCGCCGTAAAGGATACGGGTTTGCACCAGGCCATCGGCCAGCAGGCGTCGACGAATGTGCGCATGGACGGCCTGCACGCCTTCTGGCGTCGGGGTCTTGCCGGTGCCGATCGCCCACACGGGTTCGTAAGCAATCACAACGCTGGCCCCCTCATTCGCCACTCCGGCCAGGGTCAAAAGCGCCGGAGCAAGCTGCCGGTCAATGAGGTCCAGGGTCTCACCAGAGGCCTCCTGCGCGGCGGATTCACCGACACAGATAATGGGCATCAGTCCGCTATCCAACGCAGCCATCGCCTGTGCCGCGACCTGTTCATCCGTTTCGCCGCAATACTGGCGGCGCTCTGAATGGCCAACAATCACGAACCGACAGCCCAGATTACGCAACATGGGCGCACTGACCTGCCCCGTATAGGCCCCCGCCCGATGTTCGCTCACGGTCTGAGCGCCCCAGCTCATTGGCGTTTCGGCCAGCAGTGCGGCAATTTGCGGCAGGTAGGGAAACGGTGGACAAACACTGATCTCGGGCAGCGGCGCTTGAGCCAGCGCGGCGAGCAAGGTCTCGATCAGCATACGGTTCGTCTCGAACGCGCCGTTCATCTTCCAGTTGCCGACTACTAGCGGTGTTCTGACGACCGTCATCACGGATCCTATTGACCAGGCATGCAAAAAAAATCGAAAAACTACGATAAAAAGGCGCTCAACCTCATGGCGAGCGCCTGTACATCAGGTTTGATTCTATTATTTTCACAACGTTTTGGTCAATCGGCACGCACAAACCACGCTTCCTTGGCGGGTTTTGCCCCGCGCCCCGTCGTTCTTAAACAACCGACTTGACGACTGCAGCGATGCCTTCGGCTTCGCCCCGCGACAAGACCAGGTCTTCCGCCTCGACCATGACACGAAGCACGGGCTCGGTGCCAGACGGCCGCAACAGGACACGCCCACACCCCGCCAAACGCTGTTCTGCTTCGCTGATCGCCTGTTCAACTGCGGCGTGTTGTTGCCAGTCGAAACCGGGCGATACCGGCACATTGATCATGGTCTGCGGATAGAGGGCCAGCGCTCCGAGCAAGCCGGCCAGGTTCTGGCCCGAGCGCTTGAGCGCCACCAACACCTGCAGCGCTGAAACCAGGCCGTCACCGGTCGTATGACGATCCAGCGCCAGAATATGACCCGAGTTCTCGCCGCCCAACAACCACCCCTCGGCCGCCAGCATCTCCATGACATAACGGTCGCCGACTTTGGCGCGCTTGAAAGGCACGCCCACCGAGGCCAGCGCCTGTTCCAACGCCATATTCGTCATCAAGGTGCCGACCACGCCCGCGACCGGGCCATCGAGTAAACGATCCCGTACAATGGCGTACAGAATCTGGTCGCCATCATACGAACGGCCGCCTGCATCAACCATCACCAGGCGATCCGCATCCCCATCGAGCGCAATACCAAAGTCGGCCTTGGCAGCGAGTACCTGACGCCCCAGCGACTCGGGATGCAGCGCACCGACCCCGGCATTGATATTTTCGCCATCGGGTCTATTGCCAATCGCGACCACATCAGCCCCGAGCTCGTGCAGCACCTCCGGGGCGATGTGATAAGCCGCGCCGTGCGCACAGTCCACGACGATTTTCAGTCCGCGCAGATCAAAACTTTGTGGCACCGTACTCTTGCAAAACTCAATATAACGGCCGGCGGCATCATCGATACGGCGGGCGCGCCCCAGGTCTTTGGGGGCGACGGTCTGCATGGGCTTGCCATCCATCGCGTCCATCGCGGTCTCGATCGCACGCTCAACCTCATCCGGTAGCTTCTTGCCATCGGCCGAAAAGAACTTGATACCGTTGTCTTCGAAGGGATTATGCGAGGCAGAAATGACCACCCCCGCCTGCAAACGCAGGGCACGCGTCAGATAGGCGATTCCTGGTGTCGGCAACGGACCGGTCAGACAAACGTCAACCCCGGCCGCCGAAAAGCCGGCCTCCAGCGCCGCCTCCAGCATGTAACCGGAATTACGGGTGTCTTTGCCGATCAACACCCCGGGGCGATGACCACCGGTGTCACAACGACCGACCAGAACACGCCCAGCGGCATAACCCAGACGCAGGATAAAGTCGGGCGTAATCGGATACTGGCCAACCCGACCGCGCACACCATCTGTACCAAAATATTTACGAGTCATGCCACCCCTGCTCCTGAATATCTATCGAACGCTTCAACCATCAACCCAACGCGTGCAACACCTTCAGCGCATCGACGGTTTCGGTCACATCATGCACCCGCAGCAGTGCCGCCCCGTATTGTGCCGCAAGGAGTGCCGCCGCAACGCTACCAACCGCTCGTTGATTCACCGGCTTGTCGAGCACATGGCCAATCATGGATTTGCGCGACACACCGACCAGCACGGGCAGGCCTAACGCCACCAGTTCGGGCAACGCCCGGAACAACTGCTGATTATGCGCAAAGGTCTTGCCAAAACCAAATCCGGGGTCGAGGATCAACCGGTTTCGATCAACGCCGGCACGCACGACAGCCGCTTCGGCGTGTTGCAGGAAAGCCCCGACTTCGGCCACCACATCGCCGTATTCAGGTGCCGTCTGCATGGAGCGCGGTTCGCCCTGCATATGCATCAGACAAACCGCGACATTTCTATGAGGCGCCAGTACCGCCGCCGCTGCAGGATCAGATAGTGCTGTCACATCGTTGATCATGCCCACGCCCAGCTGAATCGATTCGGCCATCACCTGCGCCTTCACCGTATCCACAGAAACCGGCACGCCTGCCGCCACCAGCTTTTCCAGCAACGGCAGCAAGCGATCTAACTCTTCCTGCAAGCCGACCGGCTGGGCGCCCGGACGCGTTGACTCCGCGCCGATATCCAGCAAGTCTGCCCCGGCACTCCTCATGCGCATCGCCTGATCGAACGCCGCATCAACCCGATGGTGCAAACCATCCCCTGAGAAAGAGTCCGGCGTGACATTGACGATGCCCATAACGAGCGGTCGACCCGGCGACCAAGTCAACGTGTGGGGTCCGCAGCGTAACGACTGTTCGGTCATATTTCAATGCAAAGGCCGACCCTGGGGGTCGGCCTAATGAGGTTAAAGGATAAGGCTAATTCAACACAACTCAGGCCGTCGCCGCTGCACCCGAGGCGCTTTCAGGCGCTGGCGCCGACGGCGTGCTTGCCGAACCTGGCGGCTGCGGGGGACGCGGTGGTTTACCGGCCATGATGTCGTTGATTTGCTCGGCATCGATGGTTTCCCATTCCAGCAGCGCCTGTGTCATGGCTTCGACCTTGTCCCGGTTTTCGTCCAGGAGACGGCGCGCCAGAGCGTACTGTTCATCAATGATCCGACGGATCTCGGCGTCCACTTTTTGCATGGTCGCTTCCGAGACGGCCTTGTGCGTCGTCACCGAACGGCCGAGGAAGACTTCGCCCTCGTTCTCACCATAGACCATCGGACCCAGATCCGACATGCCATAACGCGTCACCATGTCACGCGCCATGGCAGTGGCGCGTTCAAAGTCGTTCGATGCGCCGGTCGTCATCTGGTTCATGAACAGCTCTTCGGCCACACGACCGCCGAATAAAACGGCGATACGATCCATGAGATAACCACGATCAGAGGCGTAGCGATCCTGCTCCGGCAGCTGCATGGTCACCCCCAGCGCGCGACCGCGCGGGATGATCGTGACTTTGTGCACGGGATCGGACTTGGGCAGCAGCTTGGCAACCACGGCGTGACCGGATTCGTGATACGCCGTATTACGCTTTTCGTCTTCGCTCATGACCATGCTGCGACGCTCGGCGCCCATCATGATCTTGTCTTTAGCCTT
>JBDQLO010000019.1:0-9781 GCA_040262735.1 Fluviibacter sp. | reverse complement strand
GTCGCGACCAGAAGGCTGCGACTCGCACTCTTCCTCATAGCTGGAATACATATAAGCCGTGGCGGTAGAAAATTCTGCCGCACAGGTATCTACCCGTTTGTAGACTGGGTGAATACCCAAGCCGTGGCGATACTGGCGCACAGCTTGTTCGGTGGTTTTGGTCAAATACGCCAAACGTCGATCGGCGAAACCCTTGCGCTTCAGATAACGCAGCTCTTCGGCCGACAGGCTCTCGAAGTCACGCTGTTCAACCGTCAGCTCTAGATCGACGATTTCCTTGATCTGCGTCAGGAACCACGGGTCGATCTTGGTCAGCTCGAAGACGCGTTCAACCGTCATGCCCACGCCAAAGGCATCGGCCACGTACCACAGGCGATCCGGTGTTGCGTTGGCGAGTTGCTCGTCAATCGTTTCCGGGTCGACCGTCTTCAGGTTAAAGCCGTCGACGCCCACTTCCAGACCACGTAGTGCTTTTTGCAGCGATTCCTGGAAGGTACGACCGATCGCCATCACTTCACCGACTGACTTCATCTGCGTTGTCAGGCGGTTGTCGGCCATCGGGAATTTTTCAAAAGCAAAACGCGGCACCTTGGTGACCACGTAGTCAATCGATGGCTCGAACGACGCCGGGGTCTTGCCACCGGTGATCTCGTTGGCCAGCTCGTCGAGCGTATACCCCACGGCCAGCTTGGCGGCGATCTTGGCGATCGGAAAACCGGTGGCCTTGGACGCCAGTGCCGACGAACGCGACACGCGCGGGTTCATTTCAATGACGACCATACGGCCGTCGTCCGGATTGATCGAGAACTGCACGTTCGAACCACCGGTATCGACGCCAATCTCGCGCAATACGGCAATCGACGCATTACGCATGATCTGGTATTCCTTGTCGGTCAGCGTCTGCGCTGGGGCCACGGTGATCGAATCACCGGTATGCACGCCCATCGGATCCAGATTTTCAATCGAACAGATGATGATGCAGTTGTCCTTGCGGTCACGCACCACTTCCATTTCGTATTCTTTCCAACCCAGCAGCGATTCTTCAATCAGCAGCTCTTTGGTCGGCGAAGCCTCGAGACCCCGCTTGCAGATCGTCTCGAACTCTTCCATGTTGTAGGCAATACCCCCGCCCGTACCACCCAGCGTAAACGACGGACGGATGATGGTCGGAAAGCCGATGCCCGCCTGCACCTGATAGGCCTCTTCCATCGAGTGGGCAATCGCCGAGCGCGCCGAACCCAGACCGATCTTATTCATCGCCTGTTTGAACTTCTCGCGGTCTTCGGCCTTATCGATGGCCTCACGTGAGGCGCCGATCAGTTCGACGCCGAATTTTTCCAGCACGCCGTGAGCGGCGAGATCCAGCGCGCAATTGAGCGCCGTCTGACCACCCATGGTTGGTAACAGCGCATCCGGGCGCTCGGTTTCAATGATGCGGGCCACCACCTGCCAGGTAATCGGTTCGATGTAAGTCACATCGGCCATTTCTGGATCGGTCATGATGGTCGCCGGGTTCGAGTTCACCAGAATGACTTTGTAGCCTTCTTCACGCAGCGCCTTGCAGGCCTGTGCGCCGGAATAGTCGAACTCGCAGGCCTGACCGATAACGATCGGGCCGGCGCCGATGATGAGAATGCTTTTAAGGTCTGTACGCTTGGGCATGATTCAGCTTCTTATTATTTTGCAGAGTGCTGACTCATCAGATCGATGAATCGGTCAAAGAGATAGCTCACGTCATGCGGGCCGGGGCTCGCTTCCGGGTGGCCTTGAAACGAGAACGCCGGTGCATCGGTCAGGGCGATACCCTGCAGCGTGCCATCGAACAGCGAGACATGGGTCACGCGCACATTGGGCGGCAAGGTTTCGGCGTCCGCCGCGAAGCCATGGTTCTGGCTCGTAATCAGCACCTGGCCGGTATCGACATCCTTGACTGGATGGTTGGCGCCATGGTGGCCGAATTTCATCTTGACGGTCTTGGCGCCGGCAGCCAGTGCCAGCAGCTGATGGCCGAGGCAGATGCCGTAGACGGGCTTCTTCACGGCGAGGAATTCGCGGATCGCGCTGATCGCATAATCGCAGGGCTCCGGGTCGCCCGGGCCGTTGGACAGAAACACCCCGTCCGGGTTCATCGCCAGCACCTCGGCCGCCGAGGTTTGCGCCGGTACCACGGTCACATCACAACCGCGCTCGGCCAGCATGCGCAGAATGTTGCGCTTCACACCAAAATCATAGGCCACCACCTTAAAACGCGGCGTCGGACCGGTGACATAACCCTTGAGCGTCCACTCCCCCTGATTCCAGGTGTAGGACTTTTCCACGCTCACTGCCTTGGCCAGATCCATACCGGCCAGACCCGGGAAAGCTTGGGCTTCGGCCAGCGCAGCGGCCGTGTCCAGCGTTTCACCGGCAGCCGCGGCAACGATGCAACCAGCCTGGGCACCCTTCTCGCGCAGGATGCGGGTCAGTTTGCGCGTATCGATACCGGCGATGGCGACGATGCCATGCTTGACCAGATACGACGAAAGGTCGCTCTGCGCGCGCCAGTTCGACGCCACCAGCGGCAGATCGCGGATCACCAGACCGGCCGCATAGTTGCCGTCGGATTCGAAATCTTCATCGTTACAGCCCACGTTGCCGATATGCGGGTAGGTCAGCGTCACGATCTGACGGCAGTAAGACGGGTCGGTCAGAATTTCCTGATATCCGGTCAACGCCGTATTGAATACGACTTCACCCGATGTTTGTCCGGCGGCACCGATCGATTCTCCCCGAAAAACCGTGCCATCGGCCAACACCAGCAGGGCAGCCGGCCGGGTGGAACAAAGGGGGACGCTGCTCTTGGCAGCGGACGAAACAGACGAGGCAGAATCAGCGTAGGACA
Source organism: Fluviibacter sp. (assembly GCA_040262735.1). Classification (GTDB taxonomy): domain Bacteria; phylum Pseudomonadota; class Gammaproteobacteria; order Burkholderiales; family Rhodocyclaceae; genus Fluviibacter. The sequence goes on along the minus strand of JBDQLO010000019.1, from coordinate 6,900 downwards.
CAGCGGCTCCGGATGGCAGACATGCAAAGCGGGAGCCCAAAATCGCCGCCCGAAGGCGAACTATCTGGTACTCCCGCTTGAATCCTGCAAATGCAGGACATTAAGCTGCCAAAGTATAGCGAAAAATGCTGCGTTGCGCTAGTCCCCCGAGGGGCAGAACGACCCGTTTCAGCCGCGCAGGCCGAGCACATCTTGCATATCAAACAAGCCCTTAGCGCGGCCCTGCATGAATTTCGCGGCACGCACACTCCCTAATGCATACGGCATACGGCTGCTGGCTTTATGGCCGATTTCGACCCGCTCACCCGTGCCACAGAACATCACGACATGGTCGCCGACGATGTCGCCGCCACGCACCGTAGCAAAGCCAATCGTGCTGTCCTTGCGCTCGCCGGTCACCCCTTCGCGACCATAAACGGCGACCTCTTTCAGGTTACGACCCAGCCCCTGGGCAACGACCTCCCCCATGCGGAGTGCTGTGCCCGATGGCGCGTCCACCTTGTGGCGGTGATGCGCTTCGACAATCTCGACGTCATAACCGCTGTTCAGAATACCCGCAGCGATCTCCAGCAGCTTGAACGTTACATTGACCCCCACGCTCATATTCGGCGCAAATACCACCGGCACGGATTGGGCGGCTTCTTTAATGGCGGCCTTGCCGTCTTCTTCAAAACCTGTGGTGCCAATTACCATGCCCACGCCGGCCGCTTTGCAGGCTTGCAGATGCGCCAAGGTGGCTTCCGGGCGTGTGAAATCAATCAGGCAGTCGGCACCCTTCAGGCCTGCCGCCAGATCTGTACGGATTCGCACCGGCGTCGACCGCCCCACGAACTCGCCGGGATCGCGACCCACGAACTCGCTGCCTTCACGTTCAAACGCCGCGTGCAGCACCGTTGCCGGATCTGCCAACACGGCCTCGATCAGCATCCGGCCCATACGGCCCGAAGCCCCTGCGATCGCAATTTTTACCGGTACAGACATCATCTTTCCTTTTACTTGAAGAGGTGTATGAAGCGCCACCACCACGAATCACCCTCTGGATCGGAACCCTCTTCCGGACCTTCTGTCCCCTCAGGCAATGCGCCAAGGTCAATGACCTGCGGCTCATTCGCCCGCACCGCCCCGGCCACGCCCGCCGCTGCGGCCGCATCGGCATCCAGATTCCCTGAAAATTGAACCTCGGCCGGCTGTCCCGCAGCAACGTCGCCGCCCACGCGCTGCAACAAACCTGCCGAATTGAAATACATGAAGATGTTACGCATCGTGATTTCGCCGGTCTGTCCGTTTTCAAAACGGTAGACATAATCCCAGCGATCCGCGTGGAACGGATCCTGCAACAGCGGTGTCCCCAGGACATAGCGCACCTGATCCCGTGTCATACCCGGGCGCAGCTGAACGATCTGCTTCTGCTCCACCAGGTTGCCTTGCTGCACGTTGATCCGGTATTCCAGAAAATAACGCTCCACAGCACAGCCATACAACCCGCTCACTGCCAGAACCATCCAGCCGGCAGCCACCCAGCGCCCGACATGTCGGGCAACAGACTGATAGCGACGCGTTGCGACACTAATGCGTAAAAGAGGCATGGACGGAACAGGTCGTTGCAAAAGCCGCTATCATATCCGAAGTCACTCCCCCAGGAATTGTTTATGCCCTCCCCGAAAGACCTGCAGCAATCCGGACTCAAGGCCACGATGCCCCGCATGAAGATTCTCGAGGTCTTCGAAAAGCATCGTGAGGCGCATCTCACGGCGGATGACGTCTATCGTATTCTGGTCACCGATGGCCTCGATATCGGCCTGGCAACGGTCTACCGGGCGCTGACCCAGTTCGAGCAAGCGGGGCTGTTACAAAAGCAGAATTTCGAATCCGGCAAGGCCGTGTTTGAGCTAAACCGAGGGGACCACCACGACCACCTGGTCTGTCTGCAGTGTGATCGGGTCATGGAATTTTGCGATCCTGAGATCGAACGCAAGCAAGCCGAGATCGCAGAGAATCTGGGCTTTCGTATTCAGGCTCATGATCTGTGCCTCTACGCCGATTGTATCGATCAGAGTTGTCCGCACCGCCCCACCAAGAAGGGGCTTCAGAGCCAGCTCTGAACGGCCCTAGTGCGCAAGCTTTAGCATCTCTGCTGCGTGAGCCCGGGTTCTGGCCGTAATTTCTACACCACCGAGCATTCGGGCAATTTCTTCGACGCGCGACGCATCGTCCAGGGCGCTGACGATACTCCGGAACGTGTTGCCCGACTTAGCCTTGCTGACCTGCCATTGCCAACCGGCGCAGGCTGCCACCTGCGGCAAATGAGTCACGCACAACACCTGACGTCGCTCGCCCAGTTTTGCCAGTAAACGGCCCACCACTTCCGCTACCCCACCGCCAATACCCACATCAACTTCGTCAAAGATGAGGGTCGGCACGGCACTGCACGCGCTGCTCACCACCTGAATAGCCAGGCTGATGCGCGAGAGTTCGCCGCCGGACACCACCTTAGACAGCGGCCGCCAATCGCTGCCGGCCAAGCCGCTGACCTGAAACTCGATACGTTCGTTGCCATGCACGCCACCCCCCCCATCGACTGGCTGCAGCACGATCTGGCATCGACCACCCCCCAAGGCCAGATCCTGCATGGCGTCGCTCACGCTCTGACTCAGCGTCTTCGCCGCTTTCTCACGCCCCTGGCTCAGGCGGGTTGCCGCTTCGCCATAGGCTTTGGCCGCGGCCGTCACCCGCGCTTCCAGCGCCGCGATATCCGTCGAATCGGCCAACTGCTCGGCTTCGTTCTGCAATTGCTGATAAAGCGCTGGCAATGCTACGGGTTCGACCAAATGCTTACGCGCCAGATCGAGCATCAAGCTCATGCGGCGCTCAACCTCAGCCAGACGGGCCGGATCAACCTCTAGCCGATCCAGATGGCGGCGCAGTACCGTCAGCGCTTCCGACAATTCGTTATGCGCAGTCAACAAAAGATCCGTCGGTTCCTGCAAGCGTCCATCCATCGCCGCGCCGTCTTTGAGGCGATGTTGCAAGCGGCTTAAAGACGACAACAGTGGTTCGTCCCCCTCGCCGAGGGCATCAATCGTCCCCTGGACGATCTCAATCAGCGTGCTGGCATTGGCCAACCGGCTCTGTTCTTCGCCCATCGCCTGCCAACCCCACTCCGGTTGATCGTTGGCCACCACGGCCAGCGCTTTAATCTGCCGGGCCAGCGTATCCCGCCGCGCTTCGATATCACCAGAACGTTTGCCGGCTTCTTCGAGCAACTGCCGTGCCGTCGACCAGGCGCGCCAGGCTTCGGCAACGGCAGCGCCGTCTTTTTGCAACTGACCGAAATCATCGAGCAACTGACGTTGCGCATCCGAGCGCAACAGCGACTGATGCGCATGCTGACCGTGAATATCAAGCAACCATTCACCCACCGCACGCACCTGTTGCAGCGTGACGGGCACCCCATTCACAAAGGCGCGCGACCGACCGGCGGCCTCGAGAACCCGGCGGATCAAGACGCCCTCGCCCGGCTCCAGCGGGATTTCCTGATCTTTAAACCAGGCCTGAAATTCGGTGTTCTGCACGGCATCGAATTCGGCCGTCACCTCGGCGCGTTGCTTGCCGGAACGAATCAAACCCCCATCAGCACGTTCGCCCAGAACAAAGGCCAGGGCATCGATCAAGAGGGATTTACCCGCACCTGTCTCGCCCGTCAGCGCGCCAAAACCGGGCTGAAAGTCGAGCTCCAGCGATTCTACTAACACAAAGTCACGAATGACCAGCCGGCACAACATCGCGCTATGCCCCCGAAGAACGCGAACCACTCGTGGTTTGCCCCGTTCGAATGCTCGGTCCTTCGCTCCAGTGCAGCTTCTGGCGCAGCATGGCAAAGTAGCTGTAGCCCGGCGGGTGCAATAAGCGCACACGGTGCGGCGAACGCTGCAGTCGTACCGAATCCCCCGGCATCAGATCCACCGTTTCCTGGCCATCAAAGTGGGCGCGTGCGTTGGCCCCCTGGATCAGCTTGACTTCAATCCGCGCGCTATCGGGCAAGGTAATTGGCCGATTCGACAGCGCGTGCGGACATAACGGCACCAAGGCAATACCACCCAGCTTGGGGTGCAGAATCGGGCCATTCGCCGACAGGGCATACGCGGTCGATCCGGTCGGTGTACAAACAATCAGTCCATCAGCCCGCGCACTAAAAATAAACTCGTCATCCACGCGCAACTCAAACTCGATCAGGCGGCCAATGGCACCCTTATCGATCACCACATCGTTAAACGCCAGGTTGGCTTGCGGCTTCCAACCGGCCGATGCACCCCCGAAGACCACTTCCGTATCGAGTAGCAGGCGCTCTTCCTGGGTAAATTGGCCGGCAAGCAGCAATCCCATCGCTTCGATCATGTCGGAGCGGGCAATATCCGTCATAAAACCGAGGCGACCCTGGTTTATGCCTACCAGCGGCCGATCAAAACGGGCCAGTTGACGTGCGGCGTGCAGCATCGTCCCGTCGCCGCCCACCACCACCGCCAGTTCGGCATGGGTACCAATCTGCTGAAAATCGGCGCACTCGCCACCGGCCAGGGCCGCTTTGCCGAGCAACTGTTCGGCCTGAATGGCTGTCTCGGTTTCCACCAGCACCGACACTCCCTGCGCCCGGAAAAAATCTGCCAGAGCCGCAATAGAGTCGGCTGCTTCAGGGCTATCCTGGCGGCCAATCAGCGCGACCGATTGCAAGGGCAAGGGATACGACATCAATCCGACTCCGCAAACAGCCCATACGGGCAACTTTCGCGCTACCGAGCAGGGCATCGACAGGCGATCAATATATATAAGTGTCCCCCGATTAAACCACAGAATAATTTTGTAGAATCGGGGCATGCCCTCCCGTCAATCATCTGAAACCTCAACGAGTGCCTCCGCAACTCCGCTTGATGACCGTGCCTGCGTGTTGCTCAAAACGCTGGTCGAGAGCTATATCGCCGAAGGCGCACCGGTAGGTTCGCGGGTGCTCTCGCGGGCTTCAGGGCTCGATCTCTCTGCTGCCACGGTACGCAATGTCATGGCAGATCTGGAAGACCTCGGTTTCATCGCCAGCCCGCACACTTCTGCCGGTCGGATTCCCACACCGCGCGGCTACCGCTTTTTCGTCGATTCGCTGCTCACCATGCAACCGCTGGAGCAGATCGATCAGGCGCGCATTCTTTCCGAACTGGCCAGCGCCAAAGCGCAACCGGGGCAAATCATCAACCAGGCCTCTCGCTTGCTTTCGGATCTAACCCAGTTTGCCGGCATCGTGATTGCGCCACGCCACGCCAGTACACGGATCCGTCAGATCGAATTTATCGCACTGTCTGATCAGCGCGTGCTGCTCATCCTGGTTACCAGCGATGGCAATGTCCAGAACCGCATATTAACAACTGACCGCACCTACAGCCCGGCTGAGCTCACCGAAGCTGCCAATACCCTGAACCAGCACTTCGTCGGTCTTGAACTGGCGCAGATGCGCCATCGGGTGCATGACGAACTCACCCGTATCCGCGCCGACATGCAAGCACTGATGGCTGCGGCGCTCACCGCTAGCAGTGAAGCATTGATGCCGCGCGAGTCGGAAACCGTCATCTCCGGTGAAAAGAACCTTCTCGACGTTGAAGACCTCAGCTCCAACATGCGCCGTCTGCGCGAACTCTTCGACCTCTTCGAACAACGCACCTCGCTTGTTCGGCTGCTCGATCTATCGCAGCAAGCTGCGGGCGTCCGCCTCTATATCGGCCAGGAATCGGGCATCGCCACGCTCGACGAATGCAGCGTTGTCACCGCACCGTATCAGGTTGAAGGCCAAGTGGTCGGTTCGGTTGGTGTCATCGGCCCGACCCGGATGGCCTACGACCGCGTTATTCCCATCGTCGATATCACCGCCCGCCTGCTCTCGAGCGCACTCACCGAACAGTCTCACTAAGGCCATACCTCATGAATAAACAAATTCCCGTCTGGCGGCACGGCTCGCCGCCACGCACCGCCGTTGTGCTGGTCAACCTGGGGACACCCGACGCCCCCACGGCAACGGCCGTTCGCCGTTATCTCGCCGAATTTCTCGGCGACCCGCGTGTGGTGGAAATCCCCCGCCTGCTCTGGTTGACGATTCTGCATGGCATCATCTTGCGCGTCCGACCCCAAAAATCAGCCGCCAAGTACGCCACGATTTGGTCTGATAGTGGCTCACCATTACAAGTGCATACTGAGGCGCAAGCCCGGCTGCTGGCCAGCACTTTGCGCCAACGTGGCCACGATCTTCTCGTCCGCTGGGCCATGCGCTATGCGGGTCATGGACCGCATAGTATTCGGGCCGTACTTGAACAGCTTCGCGCCGAAAATGCGACGCGTATTCTGCTGTTGCCGATGTACCCACAGTACTCGGCCAGCACCACCGCCACGGCCATTGATCAGGCACTGCACTGGGTCACCACCCTGCGTAACCAGCCAGAACTGCGTTATGTCCGTAATTTTGCCGACGATACGGGCTATATCAACGCGATCGCCGCCGAAATACGTGGGCACTGGCAAAAAAATCCGCCACCGGCGCTGCCCGATCCCAGCTACCGCCTCGTCATGAGCTTTCATGGGCTTCCGGAACGCAACCTCAAACTGGGGGACCCGTACTTTTGCGAGTGCCACAAAACGGCGCGGCTGGTCGCAGAAGCACTCAACCTTCCCGCCGAATCGGTCATCACCACCTTCCAGTCGCGCTTTGGTAAGGCCAAGTGGCTGCAGCCCTACACCGAACCCACGCTCATCGATCTGGCCAAAGCAGGCGTCAAACGTGTCGACGTTCTCTGCCCTGGCTTTGTAGCCGATTGCCTGGAAACGCTGGAAGAAATCAACATGGAAGTCCGCGCCGCCTTCCTCACG
>JBDQLO010000018.1:0-9851 GCA_040262735.1 Fluviibacter sp. | reverse complement strand
GGCCAACCTGAAGAACAGCGGTCCGCAGGGCGAGCGGCTGGCCAAACTACTGGGTCGCCAGCATCCGGGGCAAAACTTTGGCGCCTCGATTCCGCCGGTCATTACGCCGGAATTTGTTCGTGAGGAAGTCGCTCGCGGTCGCGCCATTATCCCGAACAACATTAACCACCCGGAAAGCGAACCGATGATCATCGGCCGCAACTTCCTGGTGAAGATCAATGCCAACATTGGCAACTCGGCTCTGGGTTCGTCGATCAGCGAAGAAGTCGACAAGATGACCTGGTCGATTCGCTGGGGCGGCGACACGGTCATGGATCTATCAACAGGCAAGAACATTCACGAAACGCGTGAGTGGATCATCCGTAACTCGCCAGTACCGATCGGTACGGTGCCCATCTATCAGGCACTGGAAAAAGTCGACGGCAAAGCCGAAGAACTGACCTGGGAACTGTTTCGCGACACGCTCATCGAGCAGGCCGAACAGGGTGTCGATTACTTCACCATTCACGCGGGCGTGCTGCTGCGCTATATCCCGATGACCGCCAACCGGATGACCGGCATTGTCTCGCGCGGCGGGTCGATCATGGCCAAGTGGTGTCTGGCGCACCATAAGGAAAGCTTCCTCTACACGCACTTCGAAGAAATCTGCGACATCATGAAGGCTTACGACGTGGCCTTCTCGCTCGGCGACGGCCTGCGTCCCGGCTCGATTTACGATGCCAACGATGATGCACAACTCGGCGAACTCAAAACGCTCGGGGAGCTGACACAGATCGCCTGGAAGCACGATGTTCAAGTCATGATCGAAGGTCCGGGCCACGTACCCATGCAACTGATCAAAGAGAATATGGACCTGCAGTTGGAATGGTGTGACGAAGCCCCGTTCTACACACTTGGCCCACTAACCACCGATATCGCGCCAGGCTACGACCACATTACCAGCGGCATCGGTGCCGCCATGATTGGCTGGTACGGTACGGCAATGCTTTGCTATGTCACACCCAAGGAGCACCTGGGCCTGCCTGACAAAGACGACGTCAAGGAAGGCATCATTACCTACAAGCTGGCGGCACACGCGGCTGACCTGGCGAAGGGACACCCCGGCGCCCAAATCCGTGACAACGCGCTTTCCAAGGCGCGTTACGAGTTCCGCTGGGACGACCAGTTCAACCTCGGCCTCGATCCGGACAAGGCCCGTGAGTTCCACGACGAGACGCTACCCAAGGAATCGGCCAAGGTCGCCCACTTCTGTTCGATGTGCGGCCCGCACTTCTGCTCGATGAAGATCACGCAGGATGTGCGCGACTTTGCTGCACAACAGGGCATTGCCGAAACCGAAGCGCTGGAAAAGGGCATGGAAGCCAAGGCCATCGAGTTCGTGAAGACGGGCGCCGAGGTCTACCGGAAGGTCTGACCCAAACATCAGGCTCCTTGATTGTCTCCCGTATAATTCCGAAATCTCTTGACGGATCATCCTCTTGCGCTGGTTCAATAAACTTCTGGTCACGCTAGCCCTGCTCACCATCATCGGCTTTGGCCTGGGTGGCGTGCTGGTAGCATTTGCTTATCCGCAGTTGCCGTCGCTGGATGTTCTGACCGATTACAAACCGAAGGTGCCGCTGCGGGTCTATACCGCAGACGGCGCATTGATCGGCGAATTCGGCGAAGAGCGTCGTCAGGTGGTCAAGATCAATCAGGTGCCGGACGTTCTAAAACAGGCCATTCTGGCTGCCGAAGATGATCGTTTCTACGAACACTCGGGCGTTGATCTCCTCGGCTTTGCCCGGGCTGCAGCAGCCAACCTGGTTTCGGGTGGCAAGAAACAGGGAGCATCCACCATCACCATGCAGGTGGCTCGTAACTTCTTCCTCTCCTCCGAAAAAACGGTCACTCGCAAAGTATACGAGGTGCTGCTGGCGCTCAAGATTGAAAAGAACCTGACGAAAGATCAGATTCTTGAGCTCTACATCAACCAGATTTATCTGGGGCAGCGGGCCTACGGTTTCGCATCGGCGGCGCAGATTTATTATGGCAAAAGCCTGGATCAATTAACTCCGGCCGAAGCGGCCATGCTGGCCGGCCTGCCCAAGGCACCCTCTGCGTACAACCCGGTAGTCAACCCGAAACGCGCCAAAATCCGTCAGCAATACGTGTTGCGTCGGATGCACGATCTGAAATATCTGAACGATGCGCAGTATGAGACCGCATTGAATGAACAACTGGTCGTCAAGCGCCATGCCAATGAATTTGCCGTGCATGCGGATTACGTTGCAGAGATGGCGCGTCAGATGACGAATGAACTGTTTCCGCAGGATATCTATACGCGCGGCCTGACTGTCATCACCACCCTCAAAAAAGCCGATCAGGAAGCCGCCTACCGTGCCATGCGCAACGCCGTGCAAGCCTATGACAAGCGCCATGGCTATCGTGGCGCTGAGGGCTTTGTCGATCTGTCCAAGTTGAAGAACGAAGACGATGACGTGGACGATCTACTCTCCAATTATCCGGATTCGGATCTGCTCAAGCCGGCCGTGATTCTGGCGATCGACCCGCAGAAGATTCGTGTTGCCGTTCGCGGCGGCGACCCCATGATTCTCACGGGTGATCAGATTAAGATCGCGCAGCCGATGATGAGCGAGAAGGCGCCCGCCAATAAACGTCTTCGTCCGGGTGCGGTCGTACGCGTCATCAAAGATGACAAGGGCATCTGGCAATTGAGCCAGCTCCCAGAAGTTCAGGCCGGTTTTGTGGCGATGGCACCGAAGGATGGCGCTGTACTGGCACTGGTCGGCGGCTTTGACTACACGCTGAACAAATACAACCACATCACTCAGGCATGGCGTCAACCGGGTTCGTCATTTAAACCCTTCATCTATTCAGCCGCGCTGGAGAAAGGCTTTACACCGGCCAGCATCGTGGAAGATAGCCCGATTAGCATCGGCGCTTCGGAGACTGGGTCCACCGCCTGGTCCCCTAAAAACTACGATGGCAAATACGAAGGTCCGATGCGTCTTCGCACCGCACTGGCCAAATCAAAAAACATGGTGTCGATTCGTATTCTTCAAGCGTCAGGGGTGAAGTTTGTTCAGGACTATGTCACACGCTTCGGTTTTGAGGCCGAAAAACATCCGCCGTATCTGACAATGGCGCTCGGTGCCGGTTCGGTAACGCCCTGGCAAATGGCACGGGCATACACTGTGTTCGCCAATGGCGGTTATTTGGTGAACCCCTACATCGTCCAGGAAATTCGCGACGATAAGGGCACGGTTCTGGCTCAGGCACAGCCAGTGATCGCTGGCAATACGGCCCCGCGCGTCATTGAAGCGCGCAACGCCTTCGTCATGGACAGCATGCTCCGCGATGTGACGATCTATGGCACAGCCGCCAAGGCTTCTGCACAACTGAAACGCACCGATTTGGCCGGAAAAACTGGAACCACTAACGAACATGTTGACGCCTGGTTCTGCGGCTATCAACTCGCCATTGCCGGCTGCGCCTGGATGGGTTTTGACCAACCGCGCAATCTGGGCAATGGCGAAACGGGCGGTCAAGCTGCCCTGCCCATCTGGATCGGCACGATGGAAACCGCGTTACAGGGTATTCCGCAAGGGACGCAGCCGCCGCCTGAAGATGTGGTTGCGGTGGACGTCTCTAGCAACCGTAAGGGCGGCACTGCCAAGGAGTACTTCTTCCGCGGCCAGGTGCCTGCCAGCGTCGAACCGGAACCGCCTGATTCAGGCGGTAAAGCGGTCGACTAAACGCTAGCCAGCACTTAAGATCAGGCCAGTTTTAGCTGAGACGCAAAGCGACCTGGCCTTGCTGTTGGAGGATCTCGACCAGGCGCGCACGGAGCAGGTCACCTGTACGCGTATCGACCCAGGCGCCCGTGACAGGGTCGTAGCGGAAGTGGAAACCACCTGATTTCGCGGCAATCCAGATCTCCTTGGCAATACCATGCGGGCTCACAATCACCTTGCTGCCATCGGCGCACTCCACCTCGAGAATACCGCCCTGCGTTTCAAAATCGATGTCTGAAGTCTCGGCGACTGCCTCGATTGCGGCTTCGATCACAGCCAGCTCATGCTGGCTCCGTTCGGCAAATTCTTTGTCATCCATGGCGGGCTCTACAATTCAAATGAGATGGCTGAATTCTAGCCCGAGCTCGCCATGTTAGCGTGGCTCGCGTGATAACATCGGCGCATGTTGATTGCAATCCAAGGTCGTTTTTTTCTTCGTCGTCTGTTGCCCTTGGCAATAGCACTATTTGTATGTAGCTGCGGCATCAAGGGCGGCCTCTACTTAGCGCCTAACCAGCTGCCCAATGCCAAACCACCGGCAGGCTCGGAAGATGCCAAGGCCCAGGCGGCAAGTAAACAACCGGCCGAAGCAACCATCCCGGCGGCGGTGCTGCGTAACCCAGCCACCGACAGCCCCGCCGAAATGATTCTCGACGGTTCCCAGTTCTAATTTGCGCCCATTTTGCTTATCCCCGACATGTCTGCCCGCACATTTCCGCATAGCCGCCACCTCCATGATCAAAATCAGCACCTGCACTTTGAAGGTGTGGATTTGCAATCTGTCGCAGCGGCATACGGTACGCCGACCTATGTTTACTCCCGTGCAGCATTGACGGATGCCTATCAGGCCTTCGCCGACACGCTGGCGGCGCATCCGGCTGGTAAAGACGGACTGGTGTGCTTTGCTGTCAAAGCCAACAGCAATCTGGGGGTGCTCAGCTTGTTTGCGCAATTGGGCTCGGGCTTCGATATTGTGTCGGGTGGTGAGCTGGCGCGCGTTCTGGCGGCTGGCGGCCATCCGCAGAAGATCGTTTTTTCCGGGGTTGGTAAGACCGAACATGAAATGGTGGCTGCACTCAATGCCGGCATCCTCTGCTTTAACGTTGAATCCGCCAGTGAATTGGATTGCCTGGCTGCCGTGGCTGCCCGACTTGGCAAACGTGCACCAATCAGCCTACGCGTAAACCCGGACGTTGACGCTAAAACTCATCCTTACATTTCGACGGGTCTCAAGGAAAACAAATTCGGCGTGCCAATTACCGAAGCATTGTCGCTTTATCGCCATGCCGCCTCGCTCCCATCCATTGATGTGAGCGGTATCGATTGTCATATTGGTTCGCAACTGCTTGACCCATCGCCCTTTGTCGAGGCACTGGAGCGTATTCTGCCCCTGGTCGACACACTCAAGTCTGAAGGCATCCATCTGCACCACATTGATCTGGGGGGCGGATTAGGCATTTACTATCAGGAAGGACAGACAGAGCCGGTCGTGGCCGACTATTTGCGCCCGCTGCTAGATCGTCTAACCCACAGCGGGCTACGCGTGCTTCTGGAGCCTGGTCGCCGGCTTGTCGGCAATGCTGGCGTGTTGCTGACCAGAGTTGAGTTCCTCAAGCACGGCGAAGACAAGCACTTTGCCATCGTTGATGCTGCCATGAATGATCTGGCGCGTCCGGCGCTTTATGAGGCCTGGCACGATATCGTCCCAGTCGAACCCCATACCGGCCAAACATGCACTTATGACATCGTTGGCCCGGTCTGTGAGACCGGCGACTTCCTGGGTCAGGCGCGGCCACTTACGTTAGAGCAGGGCGATTTACTGGCTGTTCTGTCAGCCGGCGCTTACGGCATGGTGATGAGTTCAAACTACAATACGCGCCCACGCGCAGCGGAAGTGCTTGTTGATGGGACCCAAACACATCTGGTGCGGTTACGCGAAACCGTCGAAAGCCTCTATGCCGGCGAACTCACTGTGAAGTTTTAACCGGGCAGGACAATCAATAACGCCAGGGGGATAAACACCAATCCCGCGATATTGCCAATCATCACGATTGACGCCACTTTGTGGGGCTCCTGGTTATAGCGCTCAGCGAACATATAGTTCATCACGGCCGGTGGTAAGGATCCAAAGAGAATCAACTCTGCCGTCTGCAGCGGCGGCAAATTCATGGCCCAACCAAAGAACGCCGCCGTGGCAATGCCTGCAATCGGTCTGACAACCGCCGCGACCAGGCTTGTCGCACTCTCCGAGAAGCGCACATCGCACAATCGCACGCCCAGCGCGAAAAGCATCAAGGGCACTGAGATGTCTCCGAGCATGCGCAATGCAAACATCAGCGGTGCCCAGATATGCAGATCCATCAGATTGCAGGTCAGACCCAAAGCGGCGGCCAAGAGCACGGGCGTTTTCCAGACCGCGGAGAGACGCGCGTTGTGGTCGAGAATCCAGGGGCCAATACTGAAGTGAATCGTATTTGAAACCAGAAATAACACCACGGCGGCGGCCATACCTTCTTTGCCAAAAGCAAGGAATGCCAATGGGATGCCGAGATTGCCGCTGTTGTTGATCATGATCGGCAGGGCTACGGTTTTGGGCGCTTCATTCAATAGACGGGCAGTGACATATCCAATCAACCCCGTCGACAACATGGCAAGTGTGGCTGCAATGGCAAGCCAGACAAACTCACGTATATGAAAGTCACCGCTGGCCAATACGGTAAAAACCATAGCCGGTGTGAAGTAATCCATATTCAAGCGGTTAGCCACCGCCATTTCCGGCTGATGAAAACGTCCCGCCCAGATGCCAACGCAGACAACGGCGATCACCGGAAAGATTACTTCAATGATGCGGATAAACAAATCCATGGCCAGCGCAATTTCAAAAAAGTGGATTCTAGGGTGTCCAAGATCTGGCGACAAAAAAGCCGGTCTTGAAAACGACCGGCTTTCGCTGGATACCGCAAGCGGTATCCAAAGGTCCAGACTTAGGCCTTCTTGACGTAGGCAGAACACCAACCCGCTGCTGCAACTTGCTTGCCAGCAAAGATCGGACACGGGCCCGACGCACCACCCTTGCCCTGATAGAGCGAGCAATTTGCGCAGTTCTGTCCTGCGGCAAATTTGGGGAACTTGGCCTTGTCAGCTTTGCTCGCATTGGCGACATAACCCAACGACTTGGCTTGCGGATCAGCCTCACTCAGCATCGGTGCATCAGCCGCATTGGCCGTACGCATCATCGCCATGGCAGAACCGGCAGCAACCGAACCCAGAATAAACTTACGACGACTTATGGACATTTCGCGACTCCTTGAATAAATTTGAAGTAACAGCCTTGTAAGTGTCATCCCGCCCTATTGGCTTGTCAACTACTATCTTGCCTGTCGCTGTCGCTCGCGCAACCAGCTCACAAAAGACAGCAGCATCAAACCCAGACCGATGAGCAGGATCCCGGCCACTTCGAAGCGGCTAAAGGCCTCATCCAAAATGATGCGGGAGGAGACGATCGCGATAACCGGTGTTCCGAGGACGAGCAAACTCGCCTCCCAGGCGGGCACCCGATCCAGAATGGATGTCCATAGCCACCAGCAAAAAGCCGTGCTGACTAGCGTCAACACCAACACGAGCACCAAAAACTCAGGCGTCCAATCAATTGGTGGTTCGTCTGCCAAGCTGGCAATCAGCGCCACCGGAACGCAGCCGATGAGATTCGACCAGGCGGTCAGGGACAATAGGTTGACTGGGTGCTGACGACGCAAGGCCTTGACCAGGACCGTCCCCATCGCCCAGCACACAGCAGCGCCGATGCCGCACGCATTACTCAACCAGTCTGACTCCAGACCCCAGGGTTCGATGATCAGAAATAGCCCGGTCAACATCCCGCCGACGGCCAACCAATGTACGCCCTGCACTTTCTCATTGAGCACGGGCCATGCCAGTAGAAGTGTCCAGATCGGCATGGTGTAAACCAGCACAGCCGTCTTGCCAGCGGCACCGAATTTCAGGCTGAATGTTTGCAGCAACATGAAGCCAGAGACCTGACACAGACTAATAAACAGAACGGCACGTGGTGCCTGCAATTTTAAAGGCTGCCGCAAAAGCGTCAGCGCAACGAAGAGCGCACCAGCACCACCGGCAACACGTATCAACGTCAGCGCCAATGGCGGTGCAAAATCAAGCGCCTGCTTCGCCACCACCCAGGTGTAGCCCCAAAGCAGGGAGAGCAGAACAATGCCCCACGCACCCCAGAGCCGCGACTTAGCAACAGAATCTCCCTGTGCCCGCATCAGGCTGCTTCGACCAGCAAACCCTTCAGATACTCGCCTTCAGGGGCACCCAGCCCTACCGGGTGGTCGGTAGACGCCGTCAGGCGACGCAGAATCCGGGCATCTCGGCCGGCATCGGCCGCTGCGCTCGCCACGATTTTCTGAAAAAGCTCGAGACCCACGCCACCGGAACACGAATAGGTCATGAGAAGCCCACCTGGTGCCAGCAATTTAAAGCCGAATAGATTGATATCTTTGTAGGCGCGCGCCGCCTGATCGGCGTGCGCGGCTGATGGTGCAAACTTCGGGGGATCGAGGACGATCAAGTCAAACTGCTGACCGACCTTGTGATACTCACGTAGCGCCTGAAAGACATCGGCGTCGCGCCATTCCGTGCGCGATGCATCCAACTGCGGATTCATCGCCAGATTGGCTTTGGCCTGTTCCAAAGCCGGGCCTGATGAATCAATCGATATGACGGATGCCGCACCTCCAGCCAAAGCCTGCAACGAAAACCCGCCGGTGTAACAGAAACAGTTCAGTACGCGCCGTCCCTCTGCCAGCGCACGCAACAGCAACCGGTTGTCACGCTGATCGAGATAGAAGCCGGTCTTGTGACCACCGACCACATCCACACCGAAACGCACTCCGTGTTCATCAATCTGCGCTCGCGTGACTGGTGGGGTGTCATCCAGGCCTTTACCCGACAACCAGCCGGTCACCAGTTCCAAGCCTTCCAGCTTGCGAACGTCGGAATCCGACCGTTCATAAATACGGCTGCAGCCGACGGCCTGCACCAGACCCGCTGCTATGGCATCGCGCCAGGCGTCTGCACCCGCGCTCGTCAGCTGTAGTACCACCGTATCGCCATAACGATCAGCAATCACGCCGGGCAAGCCATCAGCCTCGCCATGGATCAGGCGCTCCCCTGCCGGTTCTGGCTGCTCTCCGCGCATTACAGACCAACGGGTACGCCGGGCGATGGCTTGCGCAATGCGGCGTTTGAAGAACGCATGATCAACGGTTTCGTTTGGGTCAAAAGTCCACATGCGGGCCCGAATCTTCGACTCAGGGCTCCAGGCGGCACGCCCCAGGGTGGTTCCGTGCTCGTCTTCCACAATCACGGTATCGCCGGATCGGGCGCGGCCTTTGAGCGTGGCCACGGATCCGGCAAAGATCCAGGGATGGCGGCGACGAACAGAACCGGATTTACCGGCATTCAGAGTGAGTATGGCAGTCATGGAGCGTCGTTGTTTTTAGAATCGGGGCTAAATTGTTCCGCCGCATCGCGCGACGCAGCATTTTTGGCGCGATGCGCACGCGGATGAGCCTGGTCGTAAACCTGCGCCAGGTGCTGGAAATCAAGATGCGTATAGACCTGTGTCGACGCAATACTGGCATGACCCAGCATCTCCTGCACCGCACGCAAATCGCCAGACCCCTGCAGCATATGGGTGGCAAAGGAGTGGCGCAACTGGTGCGGATGTATGCGTTGCGGCAGGCCCTGGCGCTGGCCATGCTGCTGCAATCGCAACTGGATCATACGGTGAGAAATTCGTTTGCCTTGCGGCCCGACAAAGAGTGCCACTTCCTCCGGCCTGGCGATCTGGTCACGTACCAAGAGCCAGGATTCGATAGCATGAAGCGCTGTCTTACCAACCGGGACCACACGCATTTTATTGCGCTTACCGAGCACCCGCACTTCACCCTGACGCATATCGGGCAAACAATCGAGATTGAGCCCGACGAGTTCCGATAAGCGGACTCCCGAAGAATAAAACAGTTCATAGAT
>JBDQLO010000017.1:0-9901 GCA_040262735.1 Fluviibacter sp. | reverse complement strand
GAAGATCATTGCTCATTTCGGCGAAAGTTATGCGGGAATGCACTTGGTGTATGAAGTCGAATTGCGGCCGTTGGGCACGGGCGGGGCAATCCGCGCCGCGTTGACTCGCTGCGAATCCGACCATGTCTTTATCTTCAACGGCGACACTTATCTGGATCTTGAGGTGGATGAACTGGAAAGCTTATGGCAAGCTCGGCGCCATCCAGTAATCGTGGTGCGTAAGGTGCCGGATACCGCGCGTTTTGGCCGGGTGGAGATGTCTGACGGGCGGATCAATGCCTTCCTCGAGAAAGGTATATCCGGGGCTGGACTGATCAACGCAGGTTGTTACGTGCTGCCGAAAGCGGCACTGAATAACTTTTCCTTGGGGCAGCCGTTTTCTCTGGAGACGGAGTTTTTTATCAAATATCTGCAACGCATCAGGTTCGACGGTTTCGTTACGCACGGTCAGTTCATAGACATTGGCGTGCCGGATGACTACGTGTTTGCGCAGACGGCACTCGCAGGGTTGTAAGGATGTCAGGCAACCGCGCACTTTTCCTGGACCGGGACGGAGTTATTAATCATGACTCAGGATATACGTCGAGCGCGAAGAATTTTCGATTTATCGAAGGTATCTTCGATCTTTGCCGTGCCGCGAAACGGTTGGGTTATCTGCTCATCGTCGTGACCAATCAGGCGGGAATCGGTCGCGGCTATTATTCGGAACAGGATTTCCTCACGCTGACTGAGTGGATGCGTGAGCGTTTCGAAGCCGAAGGTGCACCGGTAACCGATGTATTTCATTGCCCCTACCATCCTGAAAATGGTGTTGGGCATTACAGGATAGATTCATTTGATCGCAAGCCCAATCCCGGAATGTTGTTGCGTGCTGCAGAAAAGCATAGGCTCGACATGGGAAATTCAATCATGATCGGTGACAAGAATTCGGACATGCAAGCGGCCAGCAAGGCGGGGGTCGGAGTAAGGTGCCACTACCTGGCGGGTGCTGTTGGAGAGATCGTGTCCAACGTCGCGACGCACAAGATTCACTCGCTGCGCGAGGGGGTTTCTCTGTTGAGTGAATCGGTAGCCACGTCGGAGGACGCTTGAGCGATTCGCGGAAAAAGGCATGGCCGAAGGTCACTGTGCTTATCGTTAATTGGAACGGTGAGCAGTTCCTTGAACGATGCCTCACTGCCCTGCTGGCACAGACGGTCACGCCGTACGAGATCATTCTGGTTGATAACGCGAGCACGGATGGCTCGCTCGAAATCGCCCGTCGTTTTCCTTCGGTGCGGCTGCTGGCACAAAATAGCAACACTGGTTTTGCGCGCGGCAACAATCTGGCAATCAATGCCGCTGCTGCGGGTTCTGAGTGGATTGCACTGCTTAATCCGGATGCTTTTCCCGAGCCGCGTTGGCTGGAAGAATGCTTGTTGTCGGCGCAGCTTAATCCACAATTCGATATTTTTGCTAGCAAGCTGCTCAACGCGGCCGATCCAACGGTACTGGATGGCGCGGGGGATGCTTACCACGTGAGCGGCCTGGTGTGGCGAACGGCGCATGGCATTCCTGCATCTGCTCTGCAGGGGTCTGAGTACGAGGTATTTTCTTCCTGTGCGGCGGCTGCGATGTATCGCCGCAGTGCACTGCTCGAAGTCGGGGGTTTCGATGAGGACTTCTTCTGCTATGTGGAAGATGTGGACTTGGGTTTTCGTTTACGGCTGGCCGGTTATCGGTGCCTCTATGTGCCGAAATCTGTGGTGCATCATGTCGGCTCCGGCGCCACAGGCGGAAAAAATAGCGATTTCTCTGTCTATCACGGGCATCGCAATTTGGTGTGGACGTTTGTGAAAGATATGCCGGGCTTGTTGTTCTGGTTGTTGCTGCCCTTGCATGTGATGGTGAATCTGGCGAGCATCATCTGGTTTGCGTTTCGCGGCCAGGGCCGGGTAGTTTGGCGAGCCAAGCGCGATGCCTTGTTGGGTTTGCCGAAGATGTGGCGCAAACGGCAACAGATCCAAAAAAGCCGCATTGCTTCAATCAGCGATATCTGGCGCGTGCTGGACAAGCCATGACGGTGCGGACCCGGTGTTTGCGTGCACCGGTATTGAAGATTTCGTGCTGGTCAGCTTTTTGGTGATCCAATCCGTGTAGAAAACACCTGTTGACGGTCATGCTATTGATGCATACCACGAGGTATGCCATTCAATAAAAGGGAACTCAGAATGCACAAAACCGCCAAAATATTTGCCACAGGCCGTAGCCAGGCGGTGCGCTTGCCGCTGGAGTTCCGCTTTGACGTAGCAGAAGTCTTCATCCGCCACGACCCCGCCACGGTCGACGTGGTGCTATCGCGTAAGCCGACCGATTGGCAAGGCTTGCTCGACGTGGTGGCTCAAAATAAGGAAGACGACCTGTTGATCGAGCGCCGCCAGACCCATGCGCGGCGCGACCCCTTTGAGGGCTGCCAGGAATGAGTCAACGCTACATGCTCGATACCAATGTGGTCAGCCACATCATGCAGGGGCGCGATGCCGAATTGCTGGCGCGCTTGACCCAACTGCCCGTGGGACAGGTCGTGATGTGTAGCGTGACCTTGGCAGAGCAGGAATACGGCTTGCACAGCAAAGGGCAACCCGTCCGCTTGAAAAATGCCCTGACCCAAGTGCTGCTGCGCATGGACGTGCTGCCGTGGGATGAGCAGGTTGCCACTTGCTATGGCGAGTTTTGCTGCACGCTGGAAGCCCAAGGCATCAACCTCAGCGACTTTGACATGATGATCGCCGCCCATGCAGTGGCCGTGAACGCAACCGTGGTCAGCCGTGACAAGGCATTTGGTCAGGTGGCTGGGCGCTTGAGGTTGGAGGTTTGGTAGCCCTCAGAAAATCATGAGCCATACACTTTCCACCATCATCGTCAATTACAACGCTGGTTCACTATTGCGCAAGTGTGTCGATTCGTTGCTGGCCTACCCGCTGGATATCGAGATCATCGTCGTCGATAACGCGTCAAGCGACGCAAGCCTGGATGGGCTTCAAGATTTGTCACAAGTCTGCGTCATCCGCAATCCGGCCAATGTGGGCTTTGCAGCGGCCTGCAATATTGGGGTGCAGGCTTCTTCTGCACCGTTCTTGCTGTTTCTGAATCCCGATTGTTTTTTCCAGCCCGGTGCCATCGCCCCACTGTTGGCCAGCTTGCAGTCTGGCGAGCGCGTGGGCATGGTGGGTGGCCTGCTGGTCAATGATGATGGCACAGAGCAGGGGGGCGGACGGCGGGCCGTGCCGACGCCATGGCGATCTTTTGTCCGAGCCTTTGGGTTGCAGCGGTTTGCCAATCGCTGGCCAAAGCTGTTTTGCGATTTTCATCTGCATAAGCAGCCCTTGCCCGATAGTCCCATCGAGGTGGAGGCCATTTCCGGCGCGTGTATGTTGGTGAAGCGTGATGTCATGGAGGATGTGGGTCTGTGGGATGAGGGTTATTTTCTGCATTGCGAGGACCTGGACTGGTGTATGCAGTTTCGGCAGAAGGGCTGGAAGATTCTGTTCGTGCCCGATGCCCGCATCAGTCATGCACTGGGGGCGTCCAGCCAGTCGCGCCGTGTGTTCGTTGAGTGGCACAAGCACAAGGGGATGTTGCGGTTTTATCGCAAGTTCTTTCGGCACCAGTATCCGGGCGTGCTGATGGGACTGGTGGTGGCAGGAGTTTGGCTGAGCTTTGGCTTGGCGGTTGTTTATTTAACCGCGCGGCGCGTGTGCGCCAAATCCGGGGCTGGGCGTGGTTGAGTTGTGTGTCGGGGTGCTGGGCGCCAGCAGTCTGGTCGGCGAGTGTTTGCTGCCTATGTTGCGCGATGCTGGGTGCAGTCATGGCTAGGGAAGATAAGGCGGCAAACCTGGTGGCGCCCGTCGATGAGAAAGAGGACGGATCATGAAGGGCATCATTCTGGCCGGAGGAGCCAGCACGCGACTCCATCCCGTGACGAGCGTGGTGAGCAAGCAGCTCTTGCCGGTCTTCGACAAGCCGATGGTCTACTATCCCCTAACCACGCTCATGCTGGCCGGCATCCGCGAAATATTGCTGATTTCCACGCCGCGTGATCTGCCCTCTACCGTGACCTGTTGGGGGACGGCGCGCAGTGGGGGGGTTCGCTGGCCTACACCGAGCAGGCCGAGCCGCGCGGCCTCGCGGAGGCCTTTCTTATCGGGCGGTCTTTTCTCGCCGGGTCGCGCGTGGCGCTGATCCTGGGTGACAACATTTTCTATGGCCACAGTCTTACCGAGCAGCTGTGCCGCGCCGTCGCCAGGAACGATGCCGCCACTGTCTTTGCCTACTGGGTGCGCGACCCCGAGCGCTACGGCGTGGTGGAATCGACGACGAGTGGCACGCCCTCAGAATCGAGGAGAAGCCCAAGGAGCCGTGCTCTCCCTGGGCGGTGACCGGGCTATACTTCTACGACGAGGAGGTCGTCGATATCGCCGCCAACGTTCGCCCCTCTTGGCGGGGCGAGCTCGAGATCACCGACGTCAACAACGTCTATCTCGAGCAAGGGCGGCTCAGGGTGGAGCGGTTGGGGCGCGGCCACACCTGGCTCGACACCGGCACCCACGAATCGCTCCTCGACGCCGCCAATTTCGTGTGTACAATAGAGCTGCGCCAAGGCCTCAAGGTCGGCTGCCCGGAGGAGGTTGCGTTCTACTCAGGCTACATTGATGAAGAGCAGATTCTTCGCCTAGCGAAGGCCTTCAATGGCAGCGAATACGGACGCTATGTCCGAGACCTCGTCGAGCGTGGATAAGAGCGAGGCGCGCTGTCGTGGCGCGCACGAGCGGAGAGGGATAGGCCACAAGCAGCCGGCTCCCCTAGAACCGGCGCAATCAGTGCCTGACATACAAGAAAAAATTAAAGAATTTCGAAGGAAAGATATCCTCTCGATTTTCGTATTCGCCGCCATATCGCTCGCTGTCGTGGCCGGATTTTCCGGATGGATTTGGATTGAAATCCAACATCAGTCTCTTATCGAGCAACAATTAGCGCCTCCTCCCAACTGGGATGAGCAGCAATACCTGTCGAAGAATCCTGACGTCGCGGAAGCCGTACGGCGGGGCCGTTTTAAATCGGGATGGGAGCACTATGCCTTCCTTGGCGTAGAAGAAAAACGCAGAGGTGTGTCAATCGAACGCCTGGCCACGGAATAAACGGAATTTCGGCGGCGGCACGATGCTTTCCACCCAACCTCCTACCCTCTCCGGTCTTGGCCCGGTCCATCGTCCGGGCGAAGGTCCCGGTGCTGCGTGGCCGCGCCGATGAGCGGGGAATGTACCAGCCCGATAGCGGTGGCGGCCGCCAGAATGCCGGTCGCGAGCCACCAGCTCGACCAGACACCATAGGAAAACTGCCCGACGGTCATGTATGCGGTCATCGCGGCCGCCAAGGCGGCCGCCGTTCCCCGGTCGGCGACGCGCCGGCGGATCGCCGTGAATACAAGCCAGACGATGGCCGCAAATCCGAGGGTGCCAACCGCGCCGAGTTCGACCCAGACCTGAAGAACCCCGTTGTGCGGATGCAAGGGGAGGAACTCGTTATTGTTCAGGTTCGGATCGGGCACGTAGTCGCCACCGCCGGGCAGCACGCGGGAAGTCCCGAGTCCCCAGCCGAGGAGCGGGCGCTCCGCAACACGGCCCAGCACGAAGTCGTAAATATACGTGCGGTGGAGAACGGATCCCGGTAGGGTCAGGCCGTGATCCGCTGCCGCTGTCCGCAACAGGGAGAACGGCGCCGGATCGATCAAGCGCAGTGCCGGCAACAACAGCACAAGCGCGACGAACACGAGCGCGAGCGATCGTAGAGTCCTCCGACCCTGCCACAAGACCACCCCCCCGGCGGCCAGAGCTGAACCAAGCCCCACCTTGGCCCCGAGACTCTCCGAAAACAGAACGACGACGCCGGCCGTGACGGCGAGCGCCGTTAGCATGGCTGGGGCGCCGTAACGGCGGTACAGGAGGAGGGCGACGGGCGCGACGAATACGACGATCACGGTTGCCGCAGGGTTGGTGGCCGCACGCACCATCTGAAGATCCGGATGCGGCGCCCTCAAACCAAGAGCCACGAGGAACGCGCCGCCGGTCAATGCATGCGCTGCGAAAACGGCGAGCGCCCCCGCACCGCCCCAGAGCGCTATCCGAGTCGCCCAGGCGTGCGCCACATCCGTCGCAAAGCCTCGGCCGACCGCAGCGAGGAGGGCCGTGCCCAGCAAGAAGTGGCCGACAAGCTTCACACAGCGCTGGAGCGAGACCTCCGGCTCGAGACTCCAGACCGTCGAAAGCGCCCCCCATGCCAAAACCGCCGCGAACGGCAGCAGCGGGGCTACCCGATACCGGACACCCCAGCGGTCCCCGCGCTGTGCGACGAGACCAAGAAGGGCAAGCACCATGGCAAACGGTACCAGACCGCGGTTCGCAATCACGCTCAAGGGGACGGCCAGCAATGGCAGGACAATGAGAAGGGCGTAGAAACTTCGGCCGCCCCGAGCGGCATCGGTAGGCACCGAACGCGCGAACTCTTCCCTCATACTCGCCGCGCGTCCGCTTGTTCGGGAAACTCGGGGCGGAATGGCCGGCACGCTATCCCGATGGCGTCTCGCACCGGGGCCGGATCGAGCGTAAGATCCATGTTCATCCGCTCCAGGCTCGCGGCGCTGTATTTTGCGCCCGTCAAGCTTTGATATACGTAGAACGCTGTCCGGGCCAGCCCGAGCGGCAGATAGAGGAGAACGGGACGCCGCCCCATGGACTGGAAAATCCGGCGGACCATCTCCCGGTAGGTCAGCGTCTCGTCCCCGGGCAGGTCGAAGAGCGCCCCGCGTGCGCCCGGAGCGTTCAGGGCGGCGACCATGGCATGCGCCACGTCGTCGGCGTGGATCGGCTGGCGGCGTCCGGTGCCGGGCCAAGCGACGGGGAAGAACCCGAAACGTCGCACGAAGGCCGCGACCGAGCTGACGTTGCCATCGCGCCCAGGATCGTAGACTAGGGTTGGCCGGAAGATCGTCCAGGCAATCCCCTTGTCCCGACAGAGCCGCCCGACCTCCTTCTCCGCCCGTCGCACGTCTTGTGCTAGATGGCGTTCGGCGGGATCGGGGCTCTCCGCCTTATAGACCGCGCTGGACGTACTCAGCGCGATCAACTGATTTCCGCCTGCTGTGCGCGCGATAAGCGGCGGCAACGCGGGGATAGGGACGAGCGAGAACAAAGTGGCGGAGGCGGGAACCCGCAAGCCGTGTTCCTCGGAAACCGTGCCCCAGGAAAAGCCTGTTGGTATTTCGCACGGAGCCGGTTCCGCACGACGGCTGAGGCACAATCCCGTAAATCCATACTCCGCCAAGCGCCGTAGCAGGTGTCGGCCAACCAGGCTGGTCGCGCCGAAAATAACGGCGTACGGCTTCCCGCCCACCCCATTCATAAAATCCGATGTCATACGACCCCTTCCACTCCAGAGGAGTGCCTCCGCTTCATGCTACCCCGAACCGGGCGATTTTCAAACCATCTCTGCTTCAATTTTAGAAACAGAGACGGTTAAACCCAAGTTCCCTTCCCTCCGCCATTTTTTCTCTTAATATTTCTCTCATGCTACGGGCGGGGCCGGTCAGGCTCTAGCCAATTTTCTCTGACATAGCCTCAAAAACCCATCGGTTTACCGCTCGGCAAATCGAATAATTCTTCGGGCAATGTATCGATGTAATCAATGACCTCGTCCGTTGGCATCACGTTGGCATATTTGGCATTCATGTCGCACAGGTTGATGGCGTGCGATGCCTCTGATCGGTCAAAACAACCTTCCTCGGCCACGGTGACACGATAGTTCTCACTGAACGCGTCGATGACGGACGCACGAACACAGCCCGACGTTGAGGTCCCGGTAACAATGAGCGAATCCGCGCCCAGCAGGGTCAGAAAAGAATTCAGCGGTGTGCTGCTAAAGGCGCTGGGTTTTTTCTTGCGGATGACAAGGTCCTGGGGTTGCGGCGCTATCTCATCGATGATGTCGTTGCCGCCACGGTTTTGGCCGCCGCCGTCCCAATCGTCGGTCCGGCCGTTCTTCCACGCCCAGCTCCCCATATCCCATTGATCATCGCGGTAGTCGCCGGTGGTATAGATGACCGGCAATCCTTTGGCACGCGAGGCAGCAAGCAATCGTTGCAGATACGGGACGGAACGCCAGGCAAAATGGCCACAGGAATTGGGCCATGTTTTGATGGAATCGAGAATTGGTTCGTCTATTTCGCCGGTAAACCCGTAGGACACATCAATAATCAGCAATGCGGGACGTTTTCCCCAAGCGCCGGGCGTCCCATACCCTGCAGCCTTGAAAACTGCTTTATCCTGTTCGGTCAGATACTCGTCCCAAACGCGTTCGCTCATATCATGTCTCCTCGAAATAAAACGGCAATGATGCGAATTCGCCGGGTCTAACCTCGGCACACCAAAAATAGTGCATGGAGCATGGGGTTCGGTGGCCCTATCGTCAATATCCGGTGTCTACCTCGCTTCCGGGCAGCGTCAGAGAAAATCGGCTCACGCCTGCAGTCGGGGCATCACTTCGCTGGCAAATGTCTCCAGCCCGTCCAGCATTGGGTAGAAGTGGAGCATCGGGGTGTCGACGCCGATCTGGTGCAGTTCGCTGAGGCGCTCGACGATATCGTCCGCTGTGCCGACCAGTCCGGCACCGAGCGCCTTGGCTGCGACCAGAGAGATACGGTCGCGCGCGCCGTATGCCTCCAGCGACCGGGCTAGTGCGATGGCCTCTTTGCGGGTTTCGGCGCAGATCACGTGGGCGCTGATGCCGTATCTGAGCGTCCGGCCGAAGGACGCGCTGAGCGCCCGCATGTGCTCGACGTCGCGGGCGATGCGTTCCATGTTCCCCGGCGCATTGTCCAAACCGGGCTCGTAGCCAACGAACCAGACATCGGCGTAACGCGCTACCTGCTCCATGCCCTGCTTTGCGCTGCTCGCTGCATGTATAGGCGGGTTTGGTGTTTGCAGGGTTTTGATCGGGAGCACTGCATCTTCGAGCCGAAAATAGTCGCCGTCGAAATCAAAGCGCTCCTCGCACCACAGGCCTTTGAGGACCTGCATGAACTCGCCCATTCTGGAATAGCGCTCCTCGGTGCGGTCGAGCCAGGTGCCATTGCCGAATACCTCGAATTCTTTCTGGTACCAGCCGTTGACGACGTTGATTGAGAACCGTCCGCCGCTTATGCGGTCGAGGCTTGCCCCCATCTTGGCCGCGAGCTGGGGGTGGATGATTCCGGGATGGGCCGCGACCATCAACTCGATCGACGTTGTCTCGGCGATCATCGCCGTCGCCATTATCCAGGCCTCAAGGTCTGGACCGATGTGACGTTCGGCGATCAGGGTGGTGGCAAATCCGAGAGCCTCGGCCCGCTTGACCACGGCCAGCGCCAGGGCGAGAGATCGATCGGTCGGCCCGCCCTTTCCCTGGTGCGAAAGTTCTTCGATCGCGATCGCCATTTCTGGTTCTACCCGGACGGTGTGGGGCAGCGGTGTCCAGATTCCCAGACGCATGGCGGTCGTTCCCTAAATGGTCTGCCGCCGTATCTGTAGCGACATCATGACCGGTCAATTTGGAATCTCACGTTACGCGATAGTGTGCTAATTCCCAACAGTCCAACCCACTGGTTTTGATCCGATGCACGCTTCAATCTGGAAGCACGCAAACACTATCGCATTGTCTAACGTCAGCGCCTATGGAACAAACTAGCGGGATTTCATAAGAGAGGATTTCTGGTTCATCGTAATGACCCGTAGGGGAATGAAGATGAAACAGAAATCGCAGACACGACAGACCGGTGCGACCAAGGCAATCAAGGACATCCGCCGGGCAACGCGCAAGCAATATTCGGCGG
>JBDQLO010000016.1:0-10150 GCA_040262735.1 Fluviibacter sp. | reverse complement strand
GGCGGCACTGTGGCGCACGGCCGCAAGGGCCATGTCGACTGGCAGATCGTCGGCCGGCTGGGCGCGGGCAGCATTCCAGCGGCCGCAATAACGCTGTATGTCCTGGCGCAACTGCCTGGCCATGGCAAGGAAGTCGGCCACATCATGGCGGTGGCGCTGGGCTTTGCACTCTTTCTGACTGCCGGAGCCATCTTCCTGCGCGATAAATTATTGCGCTACGCGCGCCGTCACGAAGATTCGTTCATTCAGCATCACGTCGGCACCATCACCATTTTGGTTGGCGCGATTCTCGGTGTGCTCGTCACGATTTCTTCGGTTGGCGCCGGGGCGCTGGGCGTGACCGCCCTCTTCTTTCTTTACCCGCGCCTGGGAACCCTACGTATTGTGGCCAGTGATATCGCGCATGCGGTCCCCTTAACCGCCGTGGCGGGCATCGGCCACTGGTATCTGGGTAGTGTCGACTTCAACCTGCTCGGCGCATTGCTGCTTGGTTCGTTACCCGGCATCTGGATCGGCAGCCACATCGCCAGCAAGGTGCCAGAGAAGTTTCTGCGCAGTCTGCTGGCCAGTATGCTGGTCATTATCGGCACCAAGCTGGTGATGTCCTGATGTTTATTTCTCAAACCATTCGTCCCAAAGAGAACTGTTATGTATCGTTACGATAATGTTGACCGCGCGATGGTGAAAGCCCGGGTTGCGCAGTTTCGTGACCAGACCCACCGCTGGCAAGCTGGTGAGCTAAGCGATGACGAGTTTCGGCCGCTGCGCCTGCAGAATGGTCTGTATATGCAGCGCTATGCGCCAATGCTGCGCATTGCCGTACCCTACGGCATGCTGTCGTCGGCACAACTACGTGTTCTGGGTGCGATTGCCCGCGAAGAAGACAAGGGTTATGCGCACTTTACGACGCGCCAGAACCTGCAATATAACTGGATCCCCATGGCACGTGTGCCGGATGTTCTGGAACGTCTGGCTGAAGTGGAGATGCATGCCATCCAGACCTCGGGTAACTGCATCCGTAACGTGACCAGTGACCAGTTCGCCGGCATCGCGCCGGACGAAGTCGTCGATACACGCCCATTGTGCGAAATCATCCGGCAGTGGAGTACCTTCCATCCGGAGTTTGCCTTCCTGCCCCGCAAGTTCAAAATTGCTGTGCACGGTGCCGAGCGTGACCGCGCGGTGGTTCAGGTGCATGACATCGGCCTGCATCTCTACCGAGACGACCAAGGCGACATCCTGGCCCGTGTCTGGGTGGGCGGCGGTCTCGGTCGCACCCCCATTCTGGGTGAAGTCATTCACGAGGCCCTGCCCTGGCGGCATCTGCTTTCTTACATAGAAGCAATTCTGCGCGTCTATAACCTCGAAGGTCGCCGTGACAACCCGTACAAGGCTCGAATCAAGATTCTGGTAAAAGCGCTGGGCATCGACGCGTTCCGCCGCAAGGTCGATGCCGAATGGGCCAGTTTGAAAGATGGTCCCGCGACCATTACCGATGCCGAATTGGCGCGCGTCTCGGCCTATTTTGTTGACCCCGCTTACGCGCAGCTGCCAGACACCGATGCTGGTTTTGATGCGCGGTTCAGCAGCGACAAAGCTTTTGCCCGCTGGGTGCAACAAAATGTGCATCCGCACCGTGTGCCGGGCTATCGGGCGGTCACGCTGTCACTCAAACAAAAGGGCGTCGCCCCGGGCGACATTACCGATTCGCAAATGGAAGCGGTTGCTGCTCTGGCCGATGCCTACAGTTTTGGTGAGGTGCGTTCATCGCATGAACAGAACCTGGTGCTATCGGATGTAGAACTACGTAAACTGCCCGAGCTTTACGACGCCGCCAAGACGCTCAAGCTCGCCAGTTCAACGGTGGGTCTATTGACCGACATCATCTGCTGCCCGGGCGGTGATTTCTGCGATCTGGCGAATGCGAAATCAATTCCTATTGCGCAAGCCATTATGGAGCGCTTCGACGATCTGGATTACCTGCACGACATTGGTGATCTGGATCTAAACATCTCCGGTTGTATGAATGCCTGCGGTCACCATCATGTAGGCCACATTGGCGTTCTCGGCGTCGATAAGAACGATGAAGAGTGGTACCAAGTCACCATCGGTGGCCGCCAGGGCAATGACACCCGCCTCGGCAAAGTGATCGGCCCATCGTTCGCTGCAGCCGATATGCCGGATGTCGTGACCAAGCTACTCGAAACCTACATCAGCCTGCGTGAACCCGAAGAGCGCTTTGTCGACACGGTCGTTCGGGTGGGCATCGATCCGTTCAAGCTCAGTGTGTATGGCGAATCCGCCAACCGCGCCAACAAAAACAAGGAGGCCACCCATGGCTGATATCCTCAAGAACGGCCAGGTGCATCGCGACAACTGGCAGGTACTTTTCCCTGAGGCCGATGCTGATCTTGCTACGCTGAACGTACCCACCGGTGAATGGTTGATACCGTTTGCACTTTGGCAGGCTCAAACAGAGGCGCTCAGGTCGCGCAAGGACATCGGTGTTTGGTTATCGCCCAACGACGACCTGACAGAGGTTGCTAAACATTTTGCTCAATGGCCGGTACTGGCGATCGACTTTCCGAAATTCACGGATGGTCGCGGCTACTCGATCGCCTGGCGACTGCGTAATCACTACAAGTACGCGGGTGAACTGCGCGCTATCGGCAATGTACTGGTCGATCAATTATTCTTTATGCTGCGCGTGGGTTTTGACACGCTGGCACTAGACCCCAAGGTCTCGTTGGCCACCGCCGAGCGCAATCTGGCACCCTTCCCCGACACTTATCAAGGCTCGACCGACAACCCGGAACCCTTGTTCCGCCGTATTGACCGTGTCCTTGGCGGCGCCCGCCGATGAGCAGCTCAGGCTTTTCGACGATCAGTCAACCGCAAGCCGCAAAGCGTGCCGCACCCAACGCGGCACTCGTTGCTGCGGTGGCTGAGAAGTCGGCCCTGGTGATGGCGCGGCTAAATACGATCATCGACCGACACCCGAACGTTGTGCTGGCCAACAGCCTCGGCGCTGAAGACATGGTGCTGATGGACATGATCTGCAAGGACAATCTGCCGATCGGCATTTTTACGCTGGATACCGGTCGCCTGAACGAAGAAACCTACGCCGTGCTTGCCGAGGCACAGCAACATTACGGCCGTGAGATTCAAATCATGTCGCCGGATTACACCCAGCTGGAACCCTGGGTACGTGCGCACGGCGTTAACGGGTTTTATGATTCGGTCGAAAACCGCAAAGCGTGCTGTCAGATTCGTAAACTTGAACCTTTGTCGCGCGCTTTAAAAGGCAAGGATGCCTGGATTACCGGTCTGCGTGCCGCACAATCGGTGACCCGTCAGAACATGGACTGGGAAGATTTTGACACGCTCAATAACCTACCAAAGTTCAATCCGTTGATCGAATGGTCTGAACAAGAAATCTGGGCCTACATCGACTTGAATCAGGTACCGTACAACGCGCTCCATGACCGCTTTTACCCCTCGATTGGCTGCGCCCCCTGCACGCGCGCCATTACGCCGGGTGAGGACATTCGCGCCGGTCGCTGGTGGTGGGAAAACCCAGAAACCAAAGAATGCGGTCTGCACAAGGCCAAGTAACTTCACTTCTGTAAAATCGCGTCCCATGACACAACCTGTACCAACTCTCTCTCACCTCGACTGGCTGGAGGCCGAAGCTATCCAGATCATGCGTGAGGTTGCCGGCCAGTGCGAGCGTCCGGCCCTACTGTTCTCGGGTGGCAAAGATTCCATCTGCATGCTGCGCATCGCCGAAAAAGCATTTCGCCCGGCCAAGTTTCCGTTTCCGCTCGTGCACATCGACACCGGTCATAACTACCCGGAAGTCATTGATTTTCGTGATCATCGTGCAGCGGAACTCGGTGAGCGTCTGATCGTGCGCTCGCTGGAAGACTCGATGAAGCGTGGCACCATCGTGCTGAAGTCGCCCGACGAATCGCGCAACCGGCACCAGTCGGTGACGCTACTGGAAACCATTGCCGAATTTGAATTCGACTGCCTGATCGGCGGGGCCCGCCGTGACGAAGAAAAGGCTCGTGCCAAGGAACGTATTTTCAGTTTTCGCGACGACTTTGGTCAGTGGGATCCAAAGAATCAGCGTCCGGAACTCTGGGATCTGTATAACGCTCGCGTACACAAGGGCGAACACATGCGCGCCTTCCCGATTTCAAACTGGACCGAACTTGATGTCTGGCAATACATCGAACGTGAAAAACTCGAACTGCCGTCGATCTACTTTGCCCACACACGCCCCATCGTGCGCCGTGGTAACGGCATTGTGCCGATTACCGACCTGACCCCGGCCAAAGCTGGAGAAACAATCATCGATCTGCAGGTGCGCTTCCGTACCGTTGGCGACATCAGCTGCACGGCGCCCGTGGAGAGCGATGCCGACAATATCGAAAAGATTATTGCCGAGACTGCCGGCACTACCATCAGTGAGCGTGGCGCTACCCGCCTGGATGATCAGGCCAGTGAGGCCGCCATGGAACAACGCAAGAAAGAGGGCTATTTCTGATGATGACCGCTCAACACACTGCTGAAGATCACGGCCTACTGCGATTTTTGACCTGTGGCAGCGTCGACGACGGCAAGAGCACGCTGATCGGTCGCCTGCTATTTGATACCAAAACCATTTTGGTCGACACGTTGAGCAATTTGGAACGCACCTCGCAACGTCGTGGTCTATCGAGCGTTGATTTATCGCTGCTCACTGATGGCCTGCAGGCCGAACGTGAACAGGGCATCACGATCGACGTGGCTTACCGTTACTTCTCTACGGGCACCCGAAAATTCATCATCGCCGACGCACCAGGCCATGAACAGTACACGCGCAATATGGTCACTGCCGCTTCGACGGCCGACCTGGCCATTATTCTGGTGGATGCACGCCGCGGTATCCTGACCCAGACGCGTCGGCACGCCAAGGTCTGCCAGCTGATGGGGATTCCGCAGGTCGTCGTCGCCATCAACAAGATGGATCTGGTCAGTTACGATCCGGCCGTCTTTGCCAAGCTCCAGGAAGCGTTTGCCGAAGTGGCCGCCACCATTGGCCTGGAATCGGTGCGCTATGTGCCAATGTCGGCGCTGGAAGGCGATATGATCGTCGACCGTGGCACTTCGATGCCGTGGTACGAAGGTCCGACGCTGCTCGAGATTCTGGAAAACGCCGGTACCAGCCACAGCGAAACGCCGACGCATCATGAAGTGTTTCGTATGCCGGTGCAGCTGGTCTGTCGTCCGCAGGATTCGGCCAACCCGGACCTGCACGACTACCGTGGCTTCATGGGCCGCATCAGCTCGGGCGTCGTGCGCCCCGGCGACGACATTGTTGCCCTGCCCTCCGGTCAGCGTAGCAGGGTCACCCATGTAGAAATCGGTGGTGTCGATCTGAGCGAAGGTGTCGCCGAACAGTCGGTCACCATTCGCCTGGCCGATGAAATCGATATCTCGCGTGGCGATATGCTGGCGCATCCGGATACCGCGCCGCAAGTGGTGAAAGAAGCACAAGCCATGATCTGCTGGCTATCGGAAAACCCACTCGATCGAGCCCGTACCTATGCGCTGCGCCAGACGACGCGCACGGTTAAAGCCAAGATTGCCGATATCCCGTATCGACTAGATATCAATACCCTGGCGGAAGATGCCGCTCCGAATCAACTGCAAATGAACGATATCGCCAAAATCAATCTGCGTCTGGCGCAACCGATCTGCTGCGATGCCTATGCGCACAATCGTGGCACTGGTGCGTTTATCATTATTGATGAAGCGACTAACAATACCGTCGGTGCCGGCATGCTCCTGTAACATCAGGACATGTCTGCGATTCTGATCCCGGTTATTGTTTTTATCGAGGGATTTTGCTCTCTGGGTGCAGAAATCATCGCGTTGCGGCGGCTGGTGCCCCATGTTGGCAGTTCCATCGTCATTACCGCACCCACAATCGGTTTCTTTCTGCTGGCGCTGGCCCTGGGCTATGCGGCTGGCGCCCGGATCAGCGATCGCTATCTGGCCACGGTCTCCCGTAATTTTCTGATTTCGGCGCTATTACTAGGCATTGGGTTATCCACCCCCTTTGTCTCCACCCTGTTTGATCATGTCCAGCCTGTGTGGTTTGCTTACGTAATCCTCGTGGCCGGCATCCTCTGTCCGCTGGCCTGGCTGCTGGGACAAACCGTGCCGGCGCTGACGAATCTGATGCAGGCGCAACGGACGGGCGAAGCCAGTGGTCTGGCCCTGTACTGGTCAACGCTCGGCTCCTTTCTGGGGTCGCTCGGCCTTTCATTGTTCGTCATGCTCTGGCTGGGTGTTTCTGCGGCGGTCTTTTTGTGTTCGACCCTGCTACTCATCGGGGTTCTGATGCTCGGCATCGCCACCCCGGGCCACCGTTTTAGAAATCTGGCGACCATCATAGGGTGTCTATTGCTCATCGCTGCGCCTAACCTCACGATACTCCGAACGCTAATTCAGATTTCCGACTACGCAGTCACGGAGACAGCTTACGCGGATTACAGCGTTGTGGAGACCTCAACTACCGATGGCCTTGATGCCCGCGTTCTCCGGGTCAACAGTTCAACGGCCTCGCTGCTCGCCGATGGCGAGCCTCCCCGCTACGCGCGCTACATTGATTACCTGCGGCGAACATTACTTCAGGAGCTCCATTTTCAAGAGCGCGATATTCTGGTGCTGGGTGCCGGCGGTTTCACGCTGTCGCACCGGGAGCCATTAAACCATTACACGTATGTCGATATTGATCCGGCCATTCGAACCATTGCCGAACAGCAGTTTTTACGCGAATCGATTCGTGGCCACTTTGTAGTGGATGATGCCCGGCATTATGTTGCTCAAACAGCCCATCACAGTCCCCGGCGCTACGATGCCGTGGTGGTCGACGTTTATAGTTCGCACCACAATATCCCGAGCCATCTGGTAACGCGCGAATTCTGGCGGGATACGCGTGGCGTTCTAAAACCCGAGGGTGTAATGCTGGCGAATCTGATTCTGGATAGCGCACTGCAAAGTGATTACGCCCGAAACGTGCTGGCAACGATTGAATCGGTTTATGGTCGCTGCGCCGTCGAAGTACTGCATAAAGATCGACCGCTGGCCAATGTCGAGGTGTTTTGTCGCAACAGTGACGCCGCTGTCACTCGGCCGGTACGACTTTACAGCGATGAAAACAACCCGGCAGATATCGACCACGCCCGCGGTGCGCCGGGGCGCTAGAACGGATTAGATACGGCGACGACGTACCGCTTCGAAGAGGCAAACGCCCGCTGCCACCGAAACATTGAGGCTATCGACCGAACCGCTCATAGGGATGTGGACCAGGGCGTCGCAGGTCTCTCGCGTCAGGCGTCGCATGCCATCGCCTTCGGCGCCCATGACCCAGGCAGTGGCTACCGGCCACTGCGCCGCATAGAGATCTTCGCTGGCTTCACCCGCAGTGCCAACGACCCAGATGTCGCGTTCTTTCAGCTCGCGCAGCGTACGCGCCAGATTGGTGACCATGATGTAGGGCACCGTCTCGGCAGCACCGGACGCCGCTTTCATGGCCACATCCGTCAAACCGACGGCACGATCCTTGGGAGCAATGACCGCATGCACCCCTGCGGCATCGGCTACGCGCAAACAGGCGCCCAGATTACGGGGATCCGTGATGCCATCGAGCACCAGTAAAAACGGTGGCTCTTCAAGCGTATCGAGTACATCATCCAGATGCAGGGCTTTCTGTCGGGCATCAACACGGGCCACCACGCCCTGATGACGGGCGTTAGGTGCCATACCTTCGATACGCGCATGCTCGACCTGCACCACGCGGGCATCGGCCTGTTCGGCGAGACGCAGCAGATCTTTGACGCGACGATCGTGTCGGTTTGCATCCAGATAAATTTCTTTAACGCTGTCCGGATCATGGCGCAGACGCGCCATGATGGGGTGGAATCCGTGGATCAGCCGGGTATTGCTGCTCATGGTTTGGCTCGACGGCTACGTGGGGGGGATTTTGCCTTGGCGGGGCTGCCGGATTTTGCCGGCTTGGCGCCTGGCTTGGCCGATTTCGTGTTGCCGGCATTGGACTTTGCCTGGCCCGCAGGCTTGGCCTTGGCCCCGTGCGATTTTTGATGACTCATGTCCGGTGGATGCCGCCCACCGGCTCTCTGGCGACCCAGGGCACGCGACTTGCCACTCGGTGACCCAAGTGCCGGTGCTGTTGGTATTTTCTTGTGGGGTGCGTCTTGCGTCTTCGCCTGTTCGACCTCCAGCAGATGCCGTTCCACAGCCACCGGTCGCCCGGTCTTGCGGCTGCGTGCCAGCGCCAAGGCCTCGCGCTCACCCGTTCCGCCTGGGGCAACGACACTCGCGCCTGCTTGGACGGACTCATCCGTGGCCGTTGCCGGCACGAAATCAATGCGGTTACTCTCCAGATCGGCTCGGACGAGCTTAACACGCAGGCGGTCACCCACACGATACTGCTGCTTTGTGCGCTCACCCAGCAGGCAATGGCGAATCGGATCGTAGTGGAAATAGTCTGAACCCAATTCAGAGATATGAACGAGGCCCTCGACATACACCTGATCCAGGGTCACAAAGGCACCAAAGGCGGTAACGCCGGAAATGGTGCCATCGAAGACCTCCCCGATACGATCCTGCATGTAATAACACTTGAGCCAGGCTTCGACATCTCGTGTTGCCTCATCGGCACGACGTTCGGTCGCCGAACAGTGCAAACCGATCGCTTCCCAGGCTGCTTCGTCGGCAGGTAACTTTACCTTCTCGAACTTCAGGGCATTTTTGATAGCGCGGTGCACGAGCAAATCGGGATAGCGCCGGATTGGCGAGGTAAAGTGGGTGTAGTACTCGTAAGACAAACCGAAGTGGCCGATATTGTCCGGGCTGTAGATGGCCTGCTGCATCGAACGCAGCAGAATGGTCTGGAGTAGGGAGAAATCCGGGCGGGCGCGAATCTGATCCAATAGCTTACCGTAGTCTTTACCTGTCGGTGAATCTCCACCGTCGAGCCCCAGACCAAATTCCTTCATGAAATCACGTAAGCCCTGCAGCTTCTCGGGACTCGGTGTGCCGTGAATCCGGAAGAGACCGGGTTGTTTTCGTTTTTCCAGAAAGTCGGCGGCACAGACATTGGCCGCGAGCATGCACTCCTCAATGAGGCGATGCGCATCGTTGCGAATCACCGGTACGATGGCTTCGATTTTGCCCTGATCATTAAATTGCATCTGCGTTTCAACGGTATCGAAGTCAATGGCACCGCGCTTCTCGCGCGCCGCATGCAAGGCTTTGAACAGGGCATAGAGCGTCTGCAGTTGGGGCTGTACGGCCTGCTGCGCCGGCGTGGCCGGCGTTAATTCACCGGATAACCAACCCCAGACCTGGTTATACGTGAGACGTGCCCGCGATCGAAATACCGCCGGGTAAAAACGGTATTGCGCGACTTCGCCATCGGCACTGATCTGCGCATCACAGACCATGGCCAGGCGGTCAACATCCGGATTCAGTGAGCACAAGCCATTGGAGAGTTTCTCCGGCTGCATGGGAATCACCCGGCGCGGGAAATACACCGAGTTACCACGTGCTTCAGCTTCGGTATCGAGCGGCGAACCGGGGCGTACATAGTGCGACACATCGGCAATGGCGACGACCAAGCGCCAACCTTTGCCTTTAGGCAGCCCCTCGGCAAAGACCGCATCGTCGAAATCTTTAGCGGTTTCGCCGTCGATGGTGACTAATGGAAGATCACGCAGATCTTCACGCTTGCCGAGATCTTTCTCGACAATGACTTCTTCCGGTAAGCGGGCGGCTTCATCGAGGACCGATTTGGGAAACTCGAAGGGCAAGTCGTGCTTACGCAGCGCGATTTCGATTTCCATGCCCGGGTCCGCGTAGTTACCGAGCACTTCCTTGATCCGCCCCACCGGCAGTGTGCGCTTGCCGGGTTGCTCCAGAATTTCGGCAATGACCACCTGACCAGGCTGCACAACGGCATCTTCAGACTTGGCCTTGCGCGGTCGTTTACCCGCAGTTACCGGCTCCGGGGCAATGACGATTCGGGTATGCAAACGCCGGTCTTCAGGCACGACATAACGAACACCATATTCAT
>JBDQLO010000015.1:0-10379 GCA_040262735.1 Fluviibacter sp. | reverse complement strand
GCGTTTATTTTAACGTGCCTTATTAGTCGCTTCTGGAACAAAGGAGTCTGAGATGAACAAGAAACAATGTCGCCCGTTCACGGGTTTTGCCACGGCTGTATTAAGTGCGGAAGTGCTGTCGGGTTGCGCCTCGGCGATTCCGGGTGCCAGCATTAGGCCCGGTGTGAGCGTCGCGCAAGTCGAGCAATCGGTTGGTAAGCCGGATATGACCTGGCGCAATAGCGAGGGCAAAGTGATTCAGGCGGCTTATTCCAATCAGCCGGCCGGTTTTGTGACCTTCATGGTGTATTTCAACGACCAGGGTAGTGTGACTCGTGTCGAGCAGGTGATGGATGTCAAACATTTTTCGCTCGTCAAGAACGGCATGACCGGCAATCAGGTGCACAAGATTCTGGGTCCGCAGCGTTCGGTCGAACACTTTAGTAACCTGAAACAGATCGACTGGAACTACGGTTATTGCACGTACAACAATGGTCGTGAGGTTTATTCCGTTAGTTTTGATGAGCGCACCATGCTCGTGAATGGCGCGATTACAACTCCGGATCCGCTGTTCTCGCTGGGCGACAATGAAGAAGGCTGGTGTGAACCTTACTTCTCTGGCGACACCTACGCGCGTTAAAACTCGTGGATAACAACCAACAGAATGCCGGAACCCCCTGGGTTCCGGAGCCACTCTCGCAGGTGGGTGACTACAAACTGGACTTGATGAAGTTTGGTTACTTCAGCTGGGTAAACGCGGCAACGATCGCTACGGAATTCTGGTTGCAGCAGCTGGCGTCGGTGGTCCCCGAGACGGATTAGCCCCGCCATCACTGAGTCATTTGCTGGGCCGGGCTTTCAAAGCGGGGGTGGGTTTGCTACAATCGCGCCTCTGTTTGTGCAGGTCATATCTGATCGCTCAGCCTGTCGGGGTGTAGCTTAGCCTGGTAGAGCGCTACGTTCGGGACGTAGAGGCCGGAGGTTCGAATCCTCTCACCCCGACCATTTTTGGCGAGCGATTTCGGGAGTTGTGTCTGTGTCACAACGGTTGGATCGATCCCTGCTGGTAGATGGTTTAAAGGCGCTAGCGGCGCAAATCATCGTGATCCATCACCTGGTGTCTTATGGTCCGATGGCGGCGTCGGCAACGCAGGCGGCGCCAGATCTGGTGGCCTGGTTCCTGTATTACGGTCGCTGGGCGGTGCAGGTGTTTCTGGTGCTGGCGGGCTTTTTAACGGCGCAGGCGCTGTGCGGCAAACCGGCCTTGCTCGATCGTCCGTGGAGCCTGCTCGCCAAACGTTATGTGCGGCTCGTCTGGCCTTTTGGTGTGGCGATCACGCTGGCGGTGCTGGCGGCTGAACTGGCGCGATTCTGGACTGATGACCCGATCCTGCCGGCACAGGCGGGGCTGCTGCAGTACGTGACGCACTGGTTGCTGGTGCATGGAGTGTTGGGTCACGATGCCCTGTCGACGGGCGTCTGGTATGTGGCGATCGATTTTCAACTCTTTCTGATGACGGTCCTGCTGCTCTGGACTGCGCAGGCGTTGCGCTGGCCGGGCTGGGCGCCGTTGTTGATCGGCTTATTGACCGCCGCCTCGCTGGTATGGATTCGCACCTGGCAGGATTGGGATAACTGGGCGCCCTATTTTTACAATGCGTATGGCGTGGGCTTGCTGGTCGGCTGGCTAAGCCTGCGTCATGCCCGAGACAGCGGGGATTTGCGCTGGGTACGCTGGATATTGGTAGCGGTGATGGGCATCCTCGGCTGGCAGTTGCTGACCACCGTAAATGGCCGCCTGGGTGTGATTTTGTTGACAGCGGGCTTGCTCTGGTTGGCGAGCCAGCCGATCGGTCGTGCGACGGCGGCGCTGGCGATCTGGGAGGGCCGGGTTGGGGCGGGGGTTCATTACCTGGGCGCGACCTCTTATGCGCTGTTTCTGCTGCACTTTCCGGTGAGTATGCTGGTCAATGCGGCACAGGATCGGTTTGACTGGACCTCGCCCCTGCAAGGGCTGATGGCGATGCTGGTGGCCTGGTTGGGGAGTATGCTGGTGGCGGATGTGTTTTATCGTGTGATCGAGCGGCAGGGTCTGGCGCTCAGTCGACGAATTCGTTAACTCGAGGGAATGGGCGTATGAGTGCGAAATCAGGAATGCGGTGGGTACGTTGGCGACGCTGCTTGCTTGTGCTTTGCTGGTTGATTTCCGGTGGCTCACTCGCGGCTGACAGCGCCTGGCTACGGCAGGGTCGGCCAGCGCCGGTGGCGTTATCCGCCGTCAAAATACTGCAGCAAGCGGGCGATGAGGGTTTGATTCCGGCCGATTACGATGCCGCCAGTTTGAGCAAGCGGGTGGACGCGGCCCGTGAGGGTGGTGCGTTGACCGGCAACGCACCAACCGCGTTGGCTGAGGCGCTGACGCAATCCATGCGCCGCTACTTGCATGATCTGCACTATGGTCGGGTGGATCCGGCGTCGGTGTATGCCAATTTTACGGTCCCCCCCAAAACACTGAATGTGTCGGCGGTGTTGGAGGAAGCGCTGGCCGCCGGTAATCTGGATCTGGCGGTGAAGGCGGCGACACCGCAGTTTCCACTGTATCAGGCGCTACGCCCCTGGTTGAAACGTTATCGGGCACTGGAATCGGACCCGGCCTGGGCAGGCGCATTGCCGCCGCTGCCGGCCACCAAACTCGAACCGGGTGCAACCTATACCGGCACGCAGAAACTGGCGGCGCGCTTGGTCTCGCTGGGCGACCTGCCCGAGGGGTATGTGGCGACCGATCGTTACCAGGGGTCATTGGTCGATGGCGTGAAGCTATTTCAGAAACGTCACGGCCTGACGCCCGACGGGGTGATTGGCAAAGGCACCTTTGAGCAACTCAATACACCGCCTTCGGCGCGTGTCGAGCAAATTGTGCTGACGATGGAGCGTTTACGCTGGACGCCGTTGATGGTGGACAAGCGCATGCTGGTCGTGAACTTACCCGAGTTCGAACTGCGGGGTCTGGAGATTGACGGTAGTCAGGTGCAAATACCGCTGCAGATGAACGTGATTGTGGGCAAATCGTTAAATACCAAAACGCCGATGTTTAACGAGCAGATGCGGATGATCGAATTTAGTCCTTACTGGAACGTGCCTCCCTCGATTGCGCGCGGTGAGACGGTGCCCAAGCTACGGCGCGACCCGGGCTACTTTGACCGTCAGGGTTTCGAGATCGTGACCCGATCGGGTGAGGTGGTGACCTCGTTGAACGATGAGCAACTGGCGGCCGTGCAACGGGGCGAAGCCCGCATCCGGCAACGCCCGGGTGCACAGAACGCCCTGGGTGATATCAAGTTTATTTTTCCGAACAACGACAATATCTACATGCATCACACGCCATCGGTTGGTTTGTTCCAGCGCGATCGGCGTGACTTTAGCCATGGGTGTATCCGGGTCGAGAGCCCGGTGGCGCTGGCCGAATTTGTGCTCAAGGACGAACCGGAATGGACCCAGGAACGGATTCGCGAAGCCATGGACAATGGCAAATCGCGCACGATCCGTTTAAAAACCCCGATCATGGTGGTGATTGCCTACGGCACGGCACTGGTGAAACAGCGGGGCGGCCCCATTTACTTTTACGCCGATATTTACGGTCACGACCGCAAGCTGAAGGCGGCGCTGCAGCGCTATAGCCAGACGCTGCTGGCCCGCGCTGGTAATTCTGCGTCATTCGACTAAAATAACCCCATGAAATCAAAACGATTTGACCGGCGCGGCTTTCTGACCCAGGCGATGAAGCTGACTGCAGGGGGGGTGGCCTTGCCGCTTGCCGCCATGAATCGCGCCCAGGCGGCCTACCCGCATGGCGCGGCACCGTCGGCGGCGGCCGCGCTGGCTGCGAGCGCCGGTAGTCGGGTATTGGCCTTCAACCACACGCACACCCGCGAACGCATTCAGCTCGTTTATGCCTTGGATGGGCAGTATGTGCCGGATGCGCTGACCTCACTGAACCGTTTTCTGCGGGATCACTACTCGGGAACGGTCGGGCGGATGGATCCGCTGCTATTTGATCTGTTGCATGATGTGCGCCGGGCGCTGGGTGGCCAGTCGCTGGGGGCGTTTGAAGTGATTTCCGGTTATCGCTGTCCGGAGACCAACGACCACTTGCGAAATTCGCGCGGCGGTGGTGTGGCCAAGCGCAGCTTGCACATGGAAGGCAAAGCCATTGATGTGCGCATTCCCGGTGTGCCGCTCGCCGAGTTGCGCGATGCGGCCTTGTCGTTGCAGGCCGGTGGCGTGGGGTACTACCCGCGCGAGCAGTTCGTGCATATCGATACCGGGCGCGTGCGCAACTGGGGTTGATCCTGCTTTTACTGGCTGAGGTCGTTGCCGCGCGTTTCAGGTAACCAACGCAGCGCGACCACAAGCGCCAGCGCTAACAGCAGGGTGGGATACCAGAGTCCGGCCAACGGATCGCCGGCGCGGTCATTGATCAATGTGATGATGAAGGGCAGTAAACCGCCGATCCAGCCGGCAGCCAGGTTGTGCGGGAGCGCCGCTGCGCTGTAACGGGTGCGCGCCGGGAAGAGCTCTGCCAGCAGCGCGGTTTGCGGGCCGGTGACCAGTGCCAGGGGCACCGTTAAAATCAACATCAGCAGCGTCGCTGGCCAGAAGACAGTGTTGGCCGGTGCCTGACTGAGTACCAGCCATTGATGAAACACCGGATAGATACTGAGGCAGCCCATGGCCAGGCCCGCGATCACAACAGGGCGGCGCCCGATGCGATCGGATAACCAACCGGCAAACAACGTGAGCGGAAACAGTACCAGTGTGCCGATGGCGACCAGCAGGCTGCTCTGTGCGCCATCGAGTTGGGCGACGGTTTTCAGAAAGACGCCGCTGTAGACCTGGGCCGAGAAGAACAACACGCCGCCGCCAGCCGAGATACAGAGAAACAGAATGCCCATACGGGCCAGCGTCTGACGGTCGCGGAAGCAGTCGCGCAGCGGCGTGCGCGAGAGTTGTGCCTGTGCCTGAAGTTGTTGAAAGATCGGGGTTTCATGCAAGGCGATGCGCGCTTTGATGGAGATTAGTAGCAGCAGTAACGAAACCCAGAACGGCACGCGCCAGCCCCATGATAAAAAATCCTCAGGCGTCAGTGCCTGCTGTAACCAGGCGATCTGCAGGGTAGAGGCCAGAATGCCGAGTGGCCCCATGAGTTGCAGCACGCTCGTGAACAAACCGCGTGAGCGTAAGGGGGCGTGTTCTGTCAGGTAGACCGCGCTGCCGCCAATTTCGCCACCGGCCGAGAGCCCCTGCAATAGCCGCAGCACGAGAAGCAGCCCGGACGCCCAGAGACCCGCCTGGGCATAGGTGGGCAACAAACCCACCGCCAGGGTTGCACCGCCCATCAGTGCAATGGTGATCATGAAAACTTTGCGGCGACCGATGCGATCGCCCAGCGAGCCGAAGAGGGCGGCACCGAACGGCCGCACAATCATGCCGGCGCCGAAGGTGGCCAGGCTGGCCAACAGGCCGGCCGTGGGGTCTTCAGGCGGAAAAAACAGTGGGCCAAACCAGACGGCGAGCGCCGCAAAGGTCAGAAAGTCATACCATTCCAGAAACGTGCCGTAACAGGCGGCGATGGCAACGCGGCGGGCACCATGGGCTGCTGCGGGTTGGGAGGCGCTATTTAACGACGGGACGCTGTTCATGAGGGGCGATTATCCGTTAGTCTTCGGCTAAACGCATGAAGATCCATTCAGGATGAGCTATGGGCAAATTCAAAGACGACGTGACCGAACAGATTGAGGCCATCCGCGAAACAGTTGTCGAGGTCTGGCATGACTTTGTTGCTTTTGTGACCGAGACCTGGCCGGCCCTGACCTTGCTGCTGGTCCTGCTGGTGGTGGCGATCTGGGTGGCGGATCCGGCGCCGCCACGTCAGGTATGGATGGCGACCGGACCTGAAGGCAGTTCGAATCAGGCGATTGGGCGTAAATATGCCGAGTATTTCGCCAAGCAAGGCATCAAGCTTCACCTAGTACAGACCGAGGGTTCGGTAGAGAACGTCAAACGCCTTCAAGATCGGAACGATCCGATCATGGCGGGCCTGGTGATGTCCGGCGCAGCCGAAAAGCATGCGCCGGGAATTGAGACCTTGGGGAGTATTAATTATCAGCCTTTGTGGTGTTTTTATCGGAATCCGGTGCCCATTGACTCCCCCATAGCGCGAAGAAATGCATTGCTCTCCAGGTCAATCAACGTTGGCACGCCTAACAGTGGAACGCATATGTTGACCCTGAGGGTCTTGAAGATGATGGATCCGAATGCGGAGACGTCGCATTTTAGTCAGCTGCCGGATGATCAGGCCATCGAAGCGATTCGCAAAGGCAAGCTCGATGGGATGTGTCTGGTGGATACCTATGAGTCGCCGAATGTACAAAAGATCATGCACTTTGAAGGCCTGCAATTAAGCGCCTTTGATCGTGCCGAGGCGTTCTCCCGGTTGGTTCCGGCCATCGAAGTGGTAACGGTGCCGGAAGGCGCCCTCAGTCTTGAGACCAATCGGCCGCCCAAACCGCAGACATTGATTTCTGCGACGACCGAGCTGGTCATTGATGATCGGTTGCATCCGGCGATCCAGACCTTGTTGCTGATGGCGGCTCGTGAGATTAATGGCAAGCAGACCTTCTTTGCCACTGAAGGTGAGTTTCCGGCATTTAAGGACAACAGCCTGAATCGCAGCCACGAAGCACAGATCTTCTATGAGAAGGGCGTCCCGGTCCTGATGGATTATCTGCCGTTCTGGCTGGCCGAATTTATTCGCCGCCTGGTGTTGATGCTGTTGCCGTTTTTGGCGGTCGCGTATCCGATTGTCCGATCGATGCCCAATTACCATAAGAACCGGGTACGCGGCCGTATCAACCGGATGTACGGTGCGCTGAAGTTTTTTGAGCAGACGCTGCTCAGCCACTACGACCCGGCGCAGAAGGCCGGCTATCTGGCACAAATCGATGACATGGAACGCGAGGCACTGGCGATGAAAGTGCCCAAGTCGATCGCCGGCGACTATTACACCCTGCGCAGTTCGCTGGATTACGTGCGCAACTGCATTGCCCGCGATGGCTACCTGAACTACCAGATGACGACACCCGGTGAGGCAGGTCCGGATCTGTCGGAAGTGGAGGACGAGAGCGATGACCAGTAGCGGGCGTTCTGTTTGGCAAGACGGCTGGTACTTGCCGGCGCGACGATTCGAGTCGCCAAATCAGGATGCGCGGGCAACCGAGACGGTCGTAGACCTGGTGGTGATTCATGCCATTAGTTTGCCGCCTGGCGAGTTTGGTGGGCCCGGTGTGCTGCAGCTGTTTACCAACCAGTTGAATCCGGACGCGCATCCGTACTTTGCCGATATTGCCCACCTGAAGGTATCGGCGCATTTTTTTATCCGGCGCGATGGCGCGCTGATCCAGTGTGTGCCCGTGACGGCGC
Organism: Fluviibacter sp.; assembly: GCA_040262735.1. Taxonomy (GTDB): domain Bacteria; phylum Pseudomonadota; class Gammaproteobacteria; order Burkholderiales; family Rhodocyclaceae; genus Fluviibacter. Next base: position 2,921 of record JBDQLO010000015.1, on the reverse strand, counting down.
GCGCCTGGCACGCGGGCGTGTCGCGCTGGCAGGGGCGTGAACGCTGCAATGATTTCTCGGTGGGCATCGAGCTCGAAGGCGACGATGCCACGCCGTTTGAAGCGGCGCAGTATTTGACCTTGCAACACCTGCTTGGTGCGTTACGCGACGAATTACCGATTACAGCCGTGACGAGTCATGCGCAGGTTGCACCGGGTCGCAAGACGGATCCGGGGCCCTGCTTTGACTGGGAATCTATTCGCGCGGTGTGCCCCGAGTGGCAGGTAGTGCCCTGATGCTCTAGAAAGCCACGTTGGCGCGAAGACCAACGACGGTGGCGCTGGGGATGGCCTGGTTCGGATTGTTGGGCATGGGGGCTTTACCACCGGGGTTGATGGCATATTGGAAGAAAGGCTGCAGCGTGAGCCAGGGCGATATGGGTGCCTGGTAAGTCAGTTCAATCAGCGATTCGGCGGTGGCCATCGGCGTTTGTGTGCCGGCCTGCGTGTTCTGTGCGGCAATCTGTCCATTTAGGTAAGGCGTGAACTTGGCCCAGGCGAAGCCCAGGCCAATGATGTCATCCGGCCGGCCATCAAACAACCCAATGTAGGCCAGGCCTGTGTCGAAATACCAGGTGACCAGATTACGTTCGGTTTGCGGGCTGAAGGTGACGCGGGCAAATGCATTCAGCCCTTGCGTTGTGCTGTTGGCTTCACGCCAGAGCGCCTGATCGACGAGGCCGTACACCGAGTATTGGCCGCGATCGCTTGTGTTGACTGGGTTGTCGAAAGTGCGGCCGGTGTCGTCTAGCGTAACGTTATCGATGCTGTACGAGTTATACCAGCCACCGAGTTTGTAGTAACCCGGTAATACCTGGTCGCCCAGAGACCATTCCGGTGTGAAGGCACCCTCAAGCCAGGAGAGGGTGCCATTACCCACCGGTAACTTGGTGCCGTATTGGGATGAGCTGGTTTCCGGCCCGTTGGGGGTACCGTTCATCACCGAGGCGGTGATTTTCCAGTCGTTGTTAAAGTCGTAGCTGGCCAGAACACCCGGTGTGGCGTTGGGATACCCGGGCCCGCTACCGGGCATGTTGGCCTCCCAGCTATCCGGGAAACCGAAGGTCGAGTTCACGAAGACATTGGCGGTGGGGCTGATGTTGAAATAACGATCGGCCTCCAGCAGACCCACGCGAATACCCAGTCGGTCTTCGACCAGTTTCTGTTCTAGCCAGAACTCACCGACTTTGGGAATCGAGGGGCTGGATTCGACGTTGGTGGTTGTTAGCACGCTGCCAATGTACTGGCTTGAAAGATCCTGCCCCTGGATGCCGTAGCCGGTGAAGTGAATTTTGCCGCCCTGCCAGCCGAGTGCTTTGTTCAGGTCGATGTCGAGCTCGAGATCGAGCAGGCCATCGTAGACAAAACCCTGCCGGATGCCGCCACGCGTGTTGCCCACATAATCACTGGTCTGGTTGAGCGTGAAACTGATGCCGTACTGGTCGAGCCAGGGGCGGAGCCCGCCCCAGTCGCCCAGCAATGTTTTCTGAGATAGAAAATCCGAGCGGGTGGGGAGGATTTCTTCCGGGCTGAGTCGCGGCAGGGAAAAGAGGCTGATCTCGGCATAGAGTGGGTTCGACCATGGCAGCACCAAGGCGCTCATGGCCCATAACCATCGGCAACGGTGGTGGCGGTTGCGAACGAGGGTCATGTGCAATGCGCGGGTGACAACACAAAGGCCACCCTCAGGTGGCCTTTGTGTGAGTTCGCCGTCGAGGTGGTGACCTTAGGCGGCCTGTTTGTTGGTTTCGGCCATGCTCAGGGTGCTGAGCTGACGGATCAGTTCCAGTTCCTGCGGCAGGCGCTCGGCCAGTTTGTCGAACCATTCCTTGTGCGACTCCAGTTCCTTCTGCCAGCCGGCGGTGTCGAGCTGGGTCAGGCGCTGGAATTCTTCACGGGTCATGTTCAGGCCGGTCCAGTCGATGTCTTCAAAGTTCGGTGTCCAGCCCAGGGCGGTTTCCTTGGCGGCGACCCGACCCTTGACGCGGTCGATGATCCACTTCAGAACGCGCATGTTGTCGCCAAAGCCCGGCCACATGAACTTGCCATCGTCGTCGACGCGGAACCAGTTAACACAGAAGATGCCCGGTGGATTGTCGACGGTCTTACCCATTTCCAGCCAGTGACGGAAGTAGTCACCCATGTTGTAGCCGCAGAACGGCAGCATGGCGAACGGGTCGCGGCGAACCACCCCCTGCGCGCCAAAGGCGGCAGCGGTAGTTTCTGAGCCCAGCGTCGAGGCCAGGTAAACACCGTAGTTCCAGTTGAAGGCTTCATAGACGAGCGGCACGGTGGTGGCGCGGCGGCCACCGAAGATGAAGGCCGAGATCGGTACGCCAGCCGGGTCTTCCCAGGCGGTGTCGACCGATGGGCACTGCGCCGCCGGTGCGGTGAAGCGCGAGTTCGGATGCGCCGCCTTGCGACCCGTGTCTTTACCGATTTCCGGCGTCCAGTCTTTGCCTTGCCAGTCGATCAGATGGGCCGGCGCTTCTTTGGTCAGGCCTTCCCACCACACATCGCCATCATCGGTCAGCGCGACGTTGGTAAAGATGATATTTTCTTTGAGGGTGGCCAGCGCGTTGTAGTTGGTTTTTTCACTCGTGCCCGGCGCAACGCCGAAGAAGCCGGCTTCGGGGTTGATGGCGTAGAAACGGGTGACGCCGTCTTGATCCTTGCGCGGTTTGATCCAGGCGATGTCGTCACCGATGGTGGTGATCTTCCAGCCGTTGAAGCTTTGCGGCGGAATTAGCATGGCGAAGTTGGTCTTGCCGCAGGCCGACGGGAAGGCGGCCGCGACGTAAGACTTTTCACCTTCCGGCGATTCGACGCCGAGGATGAGCATGTGTTCGGCCAGCCAGCCTTCGTCGCGGGCCATGGTCGAGG
>JBDQLO010000014.1:0-10615 GCA_040262735.1 Fluviibacter sp. | reverse complement strand
GCCACGCGACGTCGCAGAGCACGATCCGCCTGGAAGCGATCGGTCTGGCAACGCTGGCTGAACAGGGCATGACCCCCGAGTCGGAGCCGCCGCGCGGCGTGCGCATCAATTTGCGCAAAAATGCCAACCTCAGCACCGGCGGCACGGCCACCGACGTGACCGATGACGTGCACCCGGATCTGGCGGCCAGCGCCGTGGCAGCGGCCCACATGGTTGGCCTGGATATCTGCGGCGTGGATGTGGTGTGCGACAGCGTTTACAAACCGCTGCAAGAGCAAGGAGGCGGTATCGTTGAAGTGAATGCCGCGCCGGGTTTGCGCATGCACCTGAGCCCTTCTTACGGCAAAGGTCGACCTGTGGGCGAAGCCATTGTCCGCCAGATGTTCGCCCCCGGCGATAACGGCCGCATCCCGGTCGTGGCCGTCTCGGGCACCAACGGCAAAACCACGACGATTCGTCTCACCGGGCACCTGATTGGTCAAACCGGCAAGCGTATTGGCATGACCACGACCGATGGAGTTTATGCCAACGGCCGGCTGATTGACACGGGCGACTGCAGTGGCCCGCGCAGCGCGCGGAATGTGCTGGGGCATCCGGATGTGGATGCCGCTGTGCTGGAAACCGCCCGCGGCGGGATTCTGCGCGAGGGTCTGGGTTTTGATCGATGCGATGTCGCCGTCATTACCAATATCGGCGAAGGCGACCATCTGGGCATGAACTTCATCAACACGGCCGCCGAACTGGCGACCGTTAAACGCGTCATTGTGCAGAACGTATCGTCTGAAGGCACGGCCGTACTCAACGCCGCCGACCCGCTGGTTGCCCGCATGGCGCGCTTCTGTACCGGTAACGTCACCTTCTTTGCAGGTCAGAGCGCTGCCCACCCGGTGATGGCCAAGCACCGGGCCCAGGGGCACCGCGTAATCTACCGCGACAACGGCGAAATCATCGCCGCCCAGGGCAAAGCCATGTTCCGGTTGCCACTCAAGGATATTCCGCTCACCGACAACGGTCAGATTGCCTTTCAGGTGGAGAATGTCATGGCCGCCGTCGGCGCCGCCTGGGCACTGGATATTCCCTGGGACGCCATCGTCGCCGGGTTGGCCAGTTTTAATAGCGATGCCGATACGGTACCCGGTCGTTTCAACCGCTTCGAGTACAAAGGCGCCACATTAATCGCCGACTATGGTCACAATCCGGACGCGATTCGTGCCCTCGCCGACACCATTCACGAGATGCCCGCCAAGCGCCGTAGCGTGGTGATCAGTGGCGCCGGTGATCGTCGCGATGATGACATTCGGCGACAAACCCGGATTCTTGGCAATGTGTTCGATCATGTGGTTCTTTATGAAGACGCCTGTCAGCGTGGCCGTTGCGAGGGTGAGGTGGTGAAATTACTGCGTGAAGGGCTAGACGAAGCACATCAGGTCAAAGAGATCGACGAAATCAGGGGCGAATTTCTGGCGATTGATACGGCGCTGGCCAAACTGCAGCCCGGCGATGTGTGTCTGATTCTGGTCGATCAGGTTGAAGAAGCCCTCGCCCATATCAAGCAGCGGGTCGCTGAAGCGGCCTGAAACACCACCCACGCTTTGCGGCTGGCGTTTCAGGTAGGATGACGCCTGTTATGTCTTTGTCGAGCATCGTTCCGGATAGTCTACGTGGGGTGTCATTACGCCAGCATGTAGCCGCGCATCCGCTCACCGCGAGCGGCTTGGCGATCTCTTGCTTGGCGATTCTGTTCCTCTTTTTTTCCGGTCTGTATGACGTTTTAACCGGAGATGACAGCACCACCATGCGCTATGCGCTCTGGGGCGGCTTTGCCGGCTTTGCGCTAACCACTGCCGGTGCCGTGCCCGGTTTTTTTCTGAAGACCCTGCCGCAAAAAATCGAGGATAGTCTGCTCGGCCTTGCTGCGGGAATGATGCTGGCGGCAAGCTCGTTCTCTCTGATCTTACCGGGGCTCAAGGCCGGTGACGCGATTACGGGTAACGCACTGCTAGGGGCACTGACGGTCGTGCTCGGCATGGCACTTGGCGTGATGCTCATGCTGGGCATGGATGAGTTCACCCCGCACGAACACGCCCACACCGGCACCTTCGGGCCTGAGGCCCGCCGCCTCAGTCGTATCTGGCTCTTCGTGCTGGCTATCGCGCTGCATAACCTGCCCGAAGGCATGGCCATCGGCGTCAGCTTTGCGCAGGGTGATCTGCAGGTCGGCATTCCGCTCACCTCGGCGATTGCCATGCAAGATATCCCCGAGGGTTTGGCCGTGGTGATGGCATTGCGCAGCGTGGGCTATACCCCGCTTAAGTCGGTCAGCATCGCATCGATTACGGGGTTACTTGAGCCATTGGGCTCAGTCATCGGCCTAACGCTTTCCAGCGGACTAGCCATTGCTTATCCGGTCGGTCTCGGTCTGGCGGCCGGTGCCATGATCTTCGTGGTCTCCAACGAAGTCATCCCCGAAACCCATCGCAACGGTAATCAGCGTTTTGCGACCATCGGCCTGGTCTTCGGATTTGCCCTGATGATGACGCTGGATACGGTGCTCGGTTAATGACGGCATCGACCCAAACGCCGATGCTTGCGGCTCAAAATCTGAGTTGTGTTCGCGGGTCACAGACGCTGTTTACGGATCTGTCACTTCAACTCCATGCCGGGCAGTGGCTTTATCTGCAGGGGGAAAACGGCGCCGGTAAAACGAGCCTGCTGCGCATTTTGGCCGGCCTGGCCTTGCCAGCTGCGGGCACCGTGCACTGGCAAGCCCTTCCCATCAGCGAACAGCGCACTGACTACCACGCCGATATGCTTTACCTGGGGCACCATGCCAGCCTCAAGGAAGATCTGACGCTCACCGAAAACCTGCGCAGCCTGATGGCCATGGATGGTCTAAAGGTCAGCGATACTGCGATCCGAGACGCACTCGCCCGGATGGGCCTGGCTAAGCGACAACATCTGCCTGCCCGTGTGTTGTCTGCCGGACAAAGGCGGCGTGGTTTACTGGCGCGATTGTGGCTGCGCCCGGCCAGGCTGTGGCTGCTCGATGAACCATTTAACGCGCTGGACACCCATGCGATCGACGATCTACAAGACTGTCTGAAATCACACCTCAGAACGGGCGGCTTGATCGTACTGACCAGCCACCAGACACCCGATCTGGGTCCGGAGACGACCGGCTTTGTGCTCAATCTCTCGGGGGGGCAGCGCTGATGATACTGCTCTCTGCCTTTGGTGCGTCGCTGCGTCGTGATCTGCTCCTGGTCCTGCGTCGCAAGACCGAGGTGCTGACAGCGCTGTTCTTCTTCGTCATGGTCACCACACTGCTGCCCCTGGGTATTGGGCCGGAGCCCGATCTGTTACGCAAGATTGCGCCGGGCGCGATGTGGATTGCCGCCCTACTTGCCACATTGCTCGGTCTACAACGCCTCTTTGCGGCAGACTATGCCGATGGCACCCTGGAACAGATGGCGCTTTCTCCTGAGCCACTCAGCATTCTGGTCGCCGGTAAAATCACAGCCCACTGGCTGGTTTGCGGTCTACCGCTGGTGCTATTGGCACCGGTCATTGGTCTGCAGTTTGATCTGCCGGCTGATGCTATCGGGGTGCTCATGATCTCGCTGCTGATAGGCACCCCGTTACTCTCGTTGATCGGTGCCATCGGCGCCGCCCTCACGCTGGGTGCCCGCGGCAGCGCCCTGCTGGTATCCCTGCTGGTGCTACCGCTCTATGTGCCGACGCTGATCTTTGGCGCGGGTGCTGTGGCGTCATATATTGCCGGATTGGGTGCCACGGGGCATCTGTCTTTGCTCGGTGCGCTGCTGGTTGTCGCCGCCGCTTTCTCGCCGTGGGCAACGACGGCCGCGCTCCGCATCTCTTTAGAATAAAATAGCGCCATGGTTAATTGGTTTAAATTCAGCGCGCCCAGCACGTTTTACCCGCTCGCCGGCAAACTGATCCCCGTTTTCTGGGCGCTGACAGCCCTGCTCGGCGCGATCGGTCTTTACATTGGCTTCTTGGTCGCCCCCACCGATGCACAACAGGGCGAAGGCTATCGCATCATCTTTATTCACGTGCCCGCCAGCTGGATGTCCATGTTCATCTACTGCGTGATGGCTTTCTGGTCACTGATGGGTCTGACCTTTCACACCCGACTCTCCGGCATGATGACCAGCGCCTTAGCACCCACCGGCGCGCTCTTCGCCTTTTTGTCGCTATGGACGGGCGCACTGTGGGGCAAGCCGATGTGGGGCACCTGGTGGGTGTGGGATGCCCGTCTGACTTCCGAACTCATTCTGTTCTTCCTGTACCTGGGTTACATCGCACTCCAGTCCGCCATTGATGATCCGCGCCGCGCCGATCGGGCCGGTGCTGTGCTCGCGCTCGTCGGCGTGGTCAATGTACCGATCATCTATTTTTCGGTGAAGTGGTGGAATACCCTGCACCAAGGGGCCTCGGTGTCACTGACTCAATCACCCAGCATGGCCAGCACCATGCTATGGGGCATGCTGATCATGGCTTTGGCCTTCTGGGCTTACACCCTTGCCGTGTCGCTGATGCGCGCCCGTGTCATCGTGCTGGAGCGTGAAGCCAACAACGAATGGGTGCAACAGCTCCCGGAGATCAAGGGGACCATCTAATGCAATGGCAATCCATCAGTGAATTCCTGGCGATGGGCGGCTATGGCCTTTATGTCTGGGGCAGCTTTGGCGTGTGCGCCGCCTTCATGATTGCCGAACCACTCCTGGTTCGCTACCGTCGGAAGATGGCCATCCGCGCCATTCAGCAAAGTCAGGCTATTTGAATTAGCCGCTCAGTCAGCAAACCGCAGTGGGCTGACCGTTGTGCCGGACCGATCGACAATTTGATCGTTTTCGTCTTGCAACAACGCTTTGAAGGTTGGAGAGTCTAAAACAATCGTTCGCGCTGCCGACCTGAGTCGATCGACTTGCTCCGGCGCCAGCGAGAACGACGTTGGTAGGTTGTACAAGTACGCGCGTTCGTCAGCGTCTTTTACTTCTGAGAATGCGACATTGACTACGTAAATTTGGGCGTTGGGCGTCGACTCGAATAACTTTACGGCTTTCATGTCAGGGTTTTTTCTGAGCAGCTGCTTGAACTCCGGTGTTTTCTTCAGGTCATTCACGCTTTGCCATCTGGACGCAAGATCTTCAATGACGTTGATCTGGTCGCCCGAATAATGATCAATGGGAACGCCAGCCGCTTGAATCATCATGGATACCAAGCCTGGCCCGTCCTCTCGCTTGTTCCAGCCTAGCCGGGGCTCGGTGAGCGAATTGACGATAAAAACCACAATCTTATCGGCATTGTCCAAGCGGGTTTGATACCCGGCCTCTCGTAATGCCTGCCATTCATTCAACACATCAATTACGGCGCGCAGGCCCAGGTTATCGGAGACCCCTCCATCAACCAGATGCAAATAGGGATTGTCCTTTCGATCAAGTGAGGCAATTTCCCGATAACGCTCCAAGGCCTTGATCGCAGACCTGGGTGCCTGTTTGATATGGCTGTAGCGGGTAACCCATTCCGGTGGGCGCAGACCACAGCTACCGGCATAGTTATTGATCGTTAGGGGCGACAAAATCACGGGGACCGCCGATGAGGCGGCTGCCGCGCGAGCCAGTCTGAATTGATCGATATCAGTGCAAAGCGTCTTGAAATCAATGTCGTCGAAAAGAATACGGGTGCCTGTTTCAATATCTGTCGATGAGACGACGACCGCAGGCCCCTTGGTTTTTTTCAAATCGCCGAAAGTCGCTCCCTTAAAAAGTACCTGGTCATACAGATTGGCGGCCATTTCTGACCGACCCCAGCCGTCGGACAGCAGGTCGCCCCAATTACCCGGGTTGAATACGCCTGCGATCAACTCACCCTGGATGTCTCTCTTCAGAAAGTCCTGTTCGTAGACGTCAAAGAGCTTTTCGCCGTAAAGGCGATAGGCCAGCGCTGTAAAACTGCCACCGGAGACGCCGGTAATGACATCCACATGGTCCAGCAGCCTCATGGGGGCACCGCCCTGGTGCTGGACTGTTGTTGCCCTGAGCGTTTCCAGAACGCCGTAGGAGAAAGCCGCTGCTCGCGTACCTCCCCCCGAGAAGGCCAGCACGGCAACTGTTTTGTTATTGCGGGCCACAGGTTCTAGCAGCCCAAATGGCGCGCCATAGGCCACAGGGGGGTCAAGCTTCTGGTTGATCGGCCTGGTCGCACAAGCGGCAAGGCTTAATGCCCACAGCGCAAACAGCAGCTTGGCCACAGGGGTCACCCACCCCGGTTGCGAGGGGGTAATCACTGAAATCTCTGGAAACTCATGGGCAGATTATGCGGAACATACCGTCTTCAGGCAAATGGGTAAAATGGCACTATGAAACCACGTCACAAACGCTTTGCGCTCATCATCGGCGCCCTGGCTGTTCTCGGCACCGCTGCAGCGCTGGTGCTCAATGCCTTTGAAGAAAACCTGGTTTTCTTCTTTACACCCTCTCAGGTGGTGTCGGGCGAAGCACCCAAGAACCGTGCGTTCCGGATTGGCGGCATGGTGAAAGAAGGCAGCGTTCAACGAAATGGCGTAAACGTTCGCTTTGTGGTGACCGATACCGTCAACGATGTGCCGGTGACTTTCACGGGCATCCTGCCGGATCTATTTCGCGAGGGTAAGGGCGTGGTTGCCCAAGGCAAGCTCGATGACGGCGGCAAAGCCTTTAGCGCCAGCGAGGTACTGGCCAAGCACGACGAGAACTATATGCCACCGGAAGCCCAGCACGCACTTGATCAAGCCGCTGTCGAGAAGGCCAGTAAAACGTTGAAGTAAGTTAGCGTTGCCGTGCCTTTGCCTCGTCGATGTTCTGCTGAACAAACTTGGCTTCATCCGAACCCGCTGGGAAAGATTTCAAGACCTGCTCCCAGTAACGAATCGCCTTGGCGTTGTCACCCTGAGCGAAAGCCAGGCCACCCGCGAGAAAGACCAACTGTGGATCTTTACTGCCACGTTTGAAAGCGGCGTCAATCCAGGCCTGTGCCTGCGGGAGCTTGCCTGATCCCGCCAGGGCCTCGGCGTAAGCGGCCGTCAACTGCGGATCCTGTTTGACTTGCGGCAGAATATGGTCGTAGGCCTTGATCGCTTCAGCCGGCCGATTCAGAACCAGATACGCACGGCCCAGCAACATCCAGCCTTGCGGGTCATTGGGGTTCGCATCCATTTTGGCTTGCAGCCGGGCCACCATAACCTCTGGGTCTGGACGGGGGCGCAAGTTATCCGGGTTGAGCGCTTGAGGCGTGCCGACTTTGACGTACACGCCCACGGCACCCAGGGGCATCAACAGCAACAACAGCCACAATATCCAGCGGCCGCGTAATCCTGGCCGTTCGGCAGCCAGCGGCACCTCGGGGATATCCTCGATGGTTTCGCGGTGCATTGCTTCCGGGGTCGATGGCTGCCGGCTAAGGCGCCGCAGAAAAAGAATCAGCCCCAATAGGCCGCCGGTGAGAACAACAAAGGGGCCCACCCACAGCAACAAGGTACTGGCCTTGAACGGCGGATCATAGAGCACATAATCCCCGTAACGGGCGACGAGAAAGTCGATAATGTCCTTGTCAGACTTTCCCGTAAGAATGAGGTTACGCACTTCACGACGCAAGTCTTCGGCCAGGTCTGAGCGAGAGCCGGCCAGCGATTCGTTCTGACAGACGAGACAACGCAGATTCTCTGAAATACTGATCAGGCGTTTTTCAACAACCGGGTCCTGCGCCAACGGCTGCGCTTCGTTCGCCATCGCGAGCGGACTGCCCATGAGCAAGGCCAGTGCCACCAGGGCATCGATCCGCTTCATGGCTGCGGCCCTTTCTGTAAGCGAATAAGCATGGGGTCAATGACGCGCTGCACGACATCCGCCGTGAGCGGACCGATATGTTTGTAACGGATCACACCCGCCTGATCGATGACATAGGTTTCCGGGACGCCGTAAACCCCATAATCGATGCCGACGCGGCCATCGATGTCATAGGCCGACAGCACGTAAGGGTTTCCATGTTGCTTGAGCCAGGCTAGTGCGTCAGCACGCTGATCCTTGTAGTCGAGTCCGATGAGTGGCACGTCACCGTGCGAGCGCGCAAACGCCACCAGTACCGGATGTTCTTCACGGCACGAGACGCACCACGAAGCCCAGACATTGAGCAGCCAGACTCGACCCTTCAGATCCTCTGGTGCGAAGGTCTGTTTTGGATCATGCAGCTGGGGCAGGTTAAACGTCGGCGCGGGCTTGTCAATCAGCGGCGACGGGACATACGCCGGGTCTTTGGTCAGCCCGCGCGCTAAAAAGAACACGAGGACTGCAAAAAGTAACAGTGGAACAAGAAACCAGGCCATACGTTTCACGGTGCCACTCCTTGCTGCGGGGCTGTCTCCGGCTCGGCCGGTTGACGCATCCGATAGCGACGATCCAGCGCCGCTAACAGCCCCCCCAGCGCCATGAAGCCACAGCCCGCCCAGATCCAGCTGACGAAAGGCTTGTAGTAAACGCGCACGGCCCAGGCATTTTTGCCGGTCGCATCCCCCATCGACACATAAAGATCCCGCGTCAGGCTGCTGTCGATGCCCACTTCCGTCATCGGCATGGTCGACGAAAAGTAGGTGCGCTTTTCTGTATGTAAGGTGCCACTGATTTGACCAGGCTTGTTGGCCGGGCCAAAAGTCACGTCACCCCGCATGGCATCGTAGTTGGGTCCGCGCACCGCCTGAACACTTTGCAGCGTCAGCTGGGTATCTTGAATGGTCACCGTATCTCCGGGCGACATGCTCACATCCCGTTCGATCTGATAGCTACTGACGAAAGTCACCCCGATCACAAAAACGGCCAGACCAAGATGCGCAAGTTGCATACCCCAGAAACCGAGCGGCGGCCAACTGGTGCGGACACGGGTCACCATCTGGCCAAGCACTGCGGCCAGCACCCAGACGGCCAAACCTGTTCCCAAAGCCACCATGGGGCTCCACCGCCCCATAATCATGGGCAGTACCACGGCCGACACGATCGCCAGAATGCCTTCGATTTTGAGCGACCGGAAAATGGGCCAGAGCGCATCTTGTTTCCAACGCGCCCCCATACCCAGTGGCAGAAGCAGCAACAAAGGTAGCATGATGGGTACGAAGACGGCATTAAAGTAAGGCGGGCCGACGGACAGTTTGCCCAGATTAAGGGCATCGATCACCATGGGATACACGGTACCAAGCAATACTGCGGCCGCACCCGCCAGCAACAGTACGTTATTGATGAGCAACAAGGTTTCGCGCGAGACCAGCGCAAAGCTGCCCCCCTGCCCGACTGAGGGTGCCCGCCACGCAAAGAGCGCAAGCGAACCCCCCACGACAATGGCAAGAAAAACCAGAATGAAGACACCGCGCGAGGGGTCGGCCGCGAAGGCGTGGACGGAGGTCAGCACGCCCGAACGCACGATAAAGGTGCCGAGTAGCGACAACGAAAAAGCGGAGATGGCCAGCAGCACTGTCCAATTCTTGAAGCTGCCGCGTTTTTCAGAAACCGCTAGAGAGTGAATCAGAGCGGTGCCTACCAACCAGGGCATGAAAGACGCATTTTCAACCGGATCCCAGAACCACCAGCCACCCCATCCCAGTTCGTAATACGCCCAGTTGGAGCCCAGCGCGATACCGAGGGTGAGAAAGATCCAGGCAGCCAAGGTCCACGGCCGAGACCAACGCGCCCACGCGCTATCGAGCTGACCGGCCAACAGCGCCGCAATCGAAAACGCAAACGCCACCGAGAAGCCGACATAGCCCATATAAAGCATGGGCGGGTGGTAGACGAGGCCCGGATCCTGCAACAGGGGATTAAGGTCGCGTCCTTCAGCCACCGCCGGTATCAGGCGATCAAAAGGATTGGAGGTAAATAGAATGAAGAGGATGAAGCCAAAGGCGATCCAACCCAACACCCCGAGGACGCGTGCGACCATCTCGATCGGCAATGAGCGGGAGAAGAGAGCGACTGCGGCAGCCCAGGCAGAAAGAATGCACACCCAGAGAAGCAACGAGCCTTCGTGCCCGCCCCAGACGGCACCAAAGCGGTACTGCAGGGGAAGCTGTGTATTTGAATGCTGGGCGACGTAGGCGACCGAGAAATCATTGGTCACAAAACCCATGGTCAGACAACCAAAGGCGGCCATCATCAAAACGAAGCAGGTCAGCGCCAGCGGACGCGCCATACGACTCCAAAGCGGCAATCTGCACGCCGGCCCGGCCAGCCCGAGGATTCCCAGCGCCAGCGATATCATGAGCGCGAATGCCAGTGCCATCTGGCCGAGTTCGGGAATCATGCGTAGGCGTCCTTGATTGCTAAAAGGCAGATGTTAAAGGGCCCGATGATGCGATGCAACCTGCTGCGCAGGGTAAACTGGCAACTGATTCGGTGAAATACCGCCGCCGGAGCGCCTGTTTTTCTTTATTTCTGACCGAGAACCTTGATGGTCTGGGCTTTTCTGACTGATTCGCACTGGTTATACCTGCTGATGCACCCCCTGTTTGTGGTGCATTTACCCTGCGAATTATCTGGATTCGCCGCCCCCCGGGCGGCGAATCCAGATAATG
>JBDQLO010000013.1:0-10653 GCA_040262735.1 Fluviibacter sp. | reverse complement strand
GGCGCAATTTCTGCTCAGCCGCGTTCTCTTCATCTTCATCGAGCCGATCCGGAATCAGCGACCAGATCGCCATCGCTAAAAACGAGAGGCCAACGATCCAACGCATCCAGAAGGGGCCGAGCCATTCGAAAACCGATTCCCCGACCAATGCTGCCAACGCGTGGTTCAATAAGGTAGCGACAAAGACACCGGCACTGATCGCCCATGGCGAGCGATAACGGGCAGCAAGTACCAGCGAGAGCAGCTGGGTTTTATCACCGATTTCGGCGAGCGCTACAACACCGGTAGCGATCAGAAAAGCTTCCATCAGTTTTGATAGGGTTCGACCAGCGCCTGTAGTTCACCCGCCTGGAACATTTCCATCATGATATCGCTGCCACCCACAAACTCCCCGTTCACATACAGTTGCGGAATCGTTGGCCAGTTCGCGTAAACCTTGACACCCTCGCGGACCTCCGGGTTTTCGAGAACATTGACACTGAAGAACCGACTGACACCGCTCTCACGTAATAGCTTGCAGGCGCGCTGAGAAAAACCACACTGGGGGAACTGCGGCGTTCCCTTCATATACAGAACAACGGGGTGACCCTTCACCTGTTCATCAATGAGGGTCAGTATCGGATTATTGTTATCGCTCATGGTAAGACTCCGGGTTCTCTGGGGTAACAAAGTGCAACGAGCGAGTCTAGCCAAGTGCCCGCCAGGCGTCAAACCCTTTATTGATAAGGGTGCCGCTGTCGCTCGATCAGGCTATACAGCCCCATCCCGGCGAGCAATGCCAGTACATAAACGAGTCCGGCATCCAATCCCGCGCCCAACAGCACCAATCCGGGCCCCGGACAGATGCCGGTCAGCCCCCAGCCTATTCCAAACAGCACAGAACCACCAATCAGCCGACCATTGATCGTCCGGTTGGTCGGCAGATTCAAGGGCTCGCCTAAGAGCGTGAGCCGTCGTTGACGGAGTAGCGCAAATCCGAGGCTACCGATCACCAAGCCACCGCCCATGACCAGCCCCAGCGATGGATCCCACAGTCCGGTGACGTTGAGAAACCCGATGACCTTTTCTGGGTTGGCCATGCCAGACAAAATCAAACCCATGCCGAGCAACAAACCGGCCAGACCGGCTGTCAGCCAATGCATCGTCGATTTCATAGGGCACCTCCCAGCAGCTGCCGCATCAGGAACACCGTGACCATCGCCGAACCCATGAAGCACCCAACCGCAACCAGCGAGCGCAAAGATAATCGGGAAAGCCCACAGATACCATGCCCACTCGTACATCCATTGGCATAGCGGGTACCCAATCCGACCAAGACCCCGCCTACCACCAAGCCAATCAGCCCAGTCTGCTCGTGTACCTCGGGTAACGGGGCAAACATGCGCCACACGAGTGGCGACACTATGAGCCCAACCAAAAATGCGACTCGCCAGCCAAAAGCCTCATGTTTGCGCTGCACGACAAGATCGACCATGTGACCGATGATGCCGCTGATTCCGGCGATCCGGCCATTAGCCCATGCCAGCCATACGGCAGCGGCACCAATCATGGCACCGCCCAGCATGGCTGCGATGGCAGTCGTCACGTTAAATGCGTTCCAATCAATGGTCATGATCGAGTTCCTTTGGCGGCTTTCTGCGTGCGTGTTCTGGTGTCGGCGGCGGCAGGAACGTCACAATAAAGACGGTGGAGCGTTTCCAGGATCGCCTGAACATGTGGGTGCGCCACGCTGTAATAAATGTACTTGCCATCGCGCCGGGTAGTAACCAAGCCCTCATTGCGTAACACCCCGAGTTGTTGCGATAGCGTTGGCTGATGGATATCCAGCATCGCTTCCAGTTCACCCACGGCGTACTCGCCCTGCAACATCTGGCAAAGCAACAACAGACGATCTGGATTACCCATCACTTTCAGTAGAGAAACAACCTGATCGGCCTGATGCCGCATCCAAGCCAGATCGAGCACCGGCGCATTGGCCGGTGCAAGCTGCACTGATTTGTGCGAAGGACGTGGCGGTCTAAGAGCAAGGGACATGAGATGGTTTATGGGGGAGTTTTTCTGGCGTCATTATACCATTAAATATAATCACGATCCATGAAAGTGACGTGAACGATCCACTTCGAATGTTAGAAAGACCTGCGCTAAAATGAGCCCATGAACAAACCGACCTGGCGCAAACCCAGCGGCGCGCCCGTCTCATGTACCGAAAAAATCAAGGTTCTGAACGAGAACTACGAAGAATTGCGGGCGCTTGCCCAAGAGGCCCTGGATGATGCACTGCTGATGGGCTGCAGCGAACAGCAGATCCGCAAAATTCTGCGCCACATGATTGACGATCTGTCTGCAACGTACAACGAACTCCCGGAGTAGAGCGGATCCTAGGATGCGAGCCAGCTCAGCCGTCGCGCATGCCAGTCCAACACCGCCGTACGACTGATCATTTTTGATGCCAATATCGGGTGGGTCTGCGCGATCACCTGTTGCGCAAAGTGGGCAAGGAAGCGGGCTTTGATTTCAGCCCGGGCACGATCCACACCGATGCTTTCGTATGGCACGGACGACAACAGCAAAAACCCATCATCGGGGATTCTGCCGGTCGCCATATTGCTCTCGATAATGCCGGCGGCTCGCGCGATGGGTTCCGAGAGGTCCGGGCTGTAGGGACCGACGATCAATGCCAGATTCGGCTTATGAAGAAAGTCAAAACCACGGCCCAGGCAGATCATCCATTCCCGATGCTCGATATCCAGCAAGCGCTCACCCAGACGCGACTGCTCTCGCACCTGAGCGATGTGGCGCGCATTACCCGCCAGAAGCGGTTTCAGATCCTCGCGTAGCTGCAGGGGCATATCCGGCAACAATTGGTTGAGTCGTGGCGCAAGGGTTGCGGTGTCACCTGTGTTGAATGACGCCATGTCGAGTACCTGACCATCAGACCCGTGGATGATGAGGGCATCTTCATCGGTTTCAAAACCGCAGATCAACGGATAGACCGTCCCATGACTCTCGCCAAAAATCTGTGAGATCTGCTGATGAATCGCCTGCGTATGTTCCAAGGCCGCTTGCCGGTCGTACCCGAATCCGGCACACCCACGATGTTGATCACCACGAGAAAAATGATAGGTCACCAGCAACAACACCTGCCGCCCCTCACGGATGCGGTCCATCACATACTGGGTCAAGACTTCACCCAGGTGCGGCCAACCTAGATCAAAACGACCCCCCAAATTACGAAACGGCATCAGGATGCCAACGGGGGTTTCAGTGGCTACCGGAATATTGATCCGGCCATCCATGCATTTGAGCACGGCAACCGCCGTCGGGTGCCGACTCTGGTAGCGCGTTCGCGCCAACATCGCTTCAGGACTTCGATAAAGCTCGCCATGACGTTCTGCCAGCGACTCTAGCCAGGCGATCCGCTGGTCGATTGGCTGTTGGTGAACATCGATCATCGCACCCCCGTATTGATCGTCGCTAGATTGCCTCTTTTGGAAATGCCACCAGGTGGTCAATTTCAAGTCTGATACCGATCATCTCACCAATCTGGTGATCGTGGTGACTGGGCACCAAAGACAATACCCGATCACCCGAAGCCAATTCCAGGGTGTACAAAAATGCCGCGCCCCGAAAAACGCGTTCCAGTACCTTCGCCCTGACCGGGCTGGCATCATCGTGCTGAATATCATCGGGACGAATCAGGACATCTACGTCGGAACCATCCGGCACATCCACGGGTTGAATGCGGCACAGCTGGCCCAATTCGAAATCGATGCAGTTCTGACCATGCACTCGTGCCGGCAGAAACACGCCATCGCCGACAAAGGTTGCGACGTGGCGGGTGGCCGGCTCATGATACAGCGCGTATGGCGATGCCCATTGCTGCATGCCGCCCCCCAGCATCACGCCAACCCGGTCTGCCATGGCAAAGGCTTCCTGCTGATTGTGCGTGACAAGCAAGCCGGTAGTCCCAGTCGCTTTGAGAATATGGTGCACATCGATCGATAACCGCTCGCGTAACTCCACATCAAGATTGGAGAACGGCTCATCCATGAGTAACAACGTTGGCCCGGGTGCCAGCGCCCGCGCCAGCGCCACCCGCTGCTGCTGGCCCCCCGATAGTTCATGCGGGTACCGACTCTCGACATCGGCCAACCCAACTAGTGCCAGCATCTCGACGACACGTCGGGACTGATCCACCCGGGACCATTCGCGTAAACCGAAAGCCACGTTGTTGGCCACCGTGAGATGGGGAAATAGTGCGTAGTCCTGAAAAACCATGCCGATCTGTCGACGTTCCGGCGCCAGCCGCCACTGGGCATCGGCTACCCAGTGCCCATTGAGAGCGATACGACCGCCCTGCAGGGACTCGAAACCTGCGATGGCCCGAAGCACCGTCGTTTTTCCGCATCCGGAACCGCCGAGCAGACAACCGATTTCTCCCGGAGCGAGCGAAAACGACAGATCACTGACCACTGGCCGATTGCCGTAGCCCAACATCACCGAATCAAGAATCAACGCATCCATCATGCCCGCTCTATATCTTTTTTTAATGCAAACCGGATTCAGACTTGCGAACCAGCAAAATCACCGGGAGTAAGCCTGCCAGCACAATCGCCAGGCTTGGCAAGGCAGCTCGATCCCACATGCCTTCCGAAGTCATTTCAAACACCCTGACAGCGAGGGTATCCCAGCCGAAGGGACGTGTCATCAGGGTAATGGGCATCTCTTTCATCACGTCCACGAACACAATCAATGCGGCAGTGAGCAGCCCCCCACGTACCATGGGTAACTGCAAACGCATCAGAGTCTGCCTTGGAGACAGACCCAGCGAACGCGCCGCATTGCCCTGGTTACGCGTGATTCGCTGCATTGCTGCATCAATCGGCTGATAGGCCACTGCCAGAAAACGCGCCGAAAGCGCCAATAGCATCACCAGGAGAGAGCCTTTGAGAATCTGCGAAGTCTCCCAACCGAGCCAGGACGCGATAATGATCAATTGATTATCCAGCCAAGCGACGGGAATAAATACTCCGACCGCCAGTACGGTGCCCGGAATGGCATAACCCAGCGTGGCCAGACGCACGATCCACTGCGTTAATGAATCCCGATGGTGTTGACGTATGGCGCTCAGCAGCAGCCCCAGCACCGTCACCGCTACCGCCGCCAAGCCAGCCAACCAGATCGAATGCAGCAGGAAAACCGGATAGCGTCCATCAAAGTCTTCCTGCCACACCGAGTAGGCCCATAGCAGCAACTGGATCAACGGAATGACGAAAGCCATCGCCAGAATCGCACTACAAAAGAAAATCGCACCCCAACGCGCGCCACCTTGCAGCCTGATGCGCACTGGACTGTAGCTTTTAGCCGCATAGCGGCGGTTCTGACGCAGTCGTTGGTCGACGACAGCCAATACCAGCACGAACATCACCAGCAACGAGGCCAACTGGCTGGCCGCCGGTAAATTGAACAGCGCAAACCAGGCCTTGTAAATCGCGGTGGTGAAGGTATCAAAACTGAAAATGGACACACTGCCAAAATCAGCCAGGGTTTCCATCAACGCCAGTGTCATACCGCCGGCGATCCATGGACGCGCCATGGGCAGGGCCACCTTCCAGAAAGCCTGCGCGCGGGTATAGCCAAGGGCTTGAGCCGCCTCGATGGCGCGCAGTCCTTGGGTAATAAACGCGTTGCGGGCCAGAAGGTACACATAGGGGTAAAAAGCAAACGTCAGCACCAGCACCACGCCACCAGTAGTGCGAATCGGTGGAAACCAGTTCGAGCTTCCAAACCAAGCACGTAACAGTGTTTGCACTGGCCCCGTAAAATCCAGCAACCCCACCTGCACAAAAGCCAGCACGTAAGCGGGCATAGCCAGAGGCAGCATCAGGCTCCAGGCAAAGAACCGCCGCCCGGGAAAATCGCAGACCGCTGTCAGCCAGGCGAGTGGAACGCCCAGAAACAGAACGCCTGCTCCCACGCCCAGAATGAGAACGGCTGTGTTCCACAAGACGCCGGGAAGGACATAGGTTGCTAGGTGCGACCACACTTCTGGCTGTGGTTCAAAAAATGACGCCAAGACCACCAGCAACGGGATCAGCGTTAAAGCGGCAATGGCCAGGGCCCTTAACGGACCCCAGCCACGCCAATTCCAGATCGACCCCCGGTTACGCATCAGGCTTCGGGAAAATAGTCAGCGATATGCAGCATCAGCGATAACCGGCTCTGTCCATCAACTTCGTCGCTGCCGCTTGCAATTCACCCGCCTTGGACACGTTAATCAGATCCATCTTGAACGGACCCCACTGCCGAATAATGGAGTCGGCCTTCACCTGAGGGTTGGCCGGATATTCAAAATCCTTGTCTGTGTAGATCTCCTGTGCTTTGCCTGCAGAGAGCCATTCAATCAGCTTTTGCCCACCTGCGGCATTGGGCGCATAACGTGTCACACCAGCGCCTGACACATTGACGTGCACGCCGTGTGACTTCTGGTTCGCCCAGAACAACCCCACGGGCATATTCGGATCTTTATCGAGCTGACGTGCCAGGTAATACGTGTTGACGATACCCACGTCGCACTGTCCCGCCGCCACGGCTTTGATCACGCCATTGTCGTCGGGAAACACGTCTGTGGCCAAGTTGGCCACCCAGCCGCGTACGATCTGCTCGGTCTGCTTTTCGCCCTGCGTAGCGATCATCGTCGCGACCAGTGACTGGTTGTAGACCTTCTTCGAGGTTCGCAGACAGAGCTTGCCTTTCCACGTCGGACCAGCCAGCGCTTCATAAGTCGATAAGCTGGCGGGATTAACGGACTTCTTGTTATAGATGATTGTTCGCGCCCGCACCGAAAGGCCATACCACTCACCGCGCGGATCGCGCAAATTCGGTGGGATATTAGCCGTTAATACCGGGGACTTGATTGCACGTAACAGCCCCATCTGGCTGGCTTGCCAGAGATTGCCCGCATCGACGGTGATCAATACATCGGCCGATGTTTTAGCCCCCTCCGCTTTCAGGCGTTCCAGCAATGGCCCCTCCTTGTCGGTCAGCACCTGAATCTGCGTGCCGGTTTCCTGTGTAAAGGCATCAAAGAGCGGTTTGATCAACTGCTCATTACGGGCCGAATAGACGGTCACGGTATCGGCGGCGACCGGACCGGCGAGCAATAATCCCAGAGCCAACGCATGCAGTGGTTTCAGTAAGGTGGGACAGTTTTTTGTCATGTTGCGAACGCCTTGGTTAACAGAGTAAAAACAGTGCATCGGATTATTTTAATGGTAACCATTCTCATTTGCAAGCGGGTCTTTCACGTATTTGCGGCACATTCTGACGAAATGCCCTAAAGTTATCAGCCTTACCCTATCGGTGACTATCCCTGCGGATCAACGGTGACTCCTCATGCTGCTACCCACCCTTTTTGTACCCCACGGCGCACCGACCTTCGCCCTCCGCCCGGGCGCGGCTGGCGCGGCGTTAGCGACCTTGGCGCAACAACTGGCGCAACCTAAGGCCATCATTGTTATCAGTCCACACTGGGAAACGCCGGAACCTGCCGTGGGCAGCGCCCGTGATCTGGAAACCCTCTACGATTTTGGCGGTTTTCCTGCCGAGCTCTACACCCTGAAGTATCCTGCCCACAGCGATGCCGTCCTTGCCCAACAGGTGTCAGATCAACTTCGGGCAGCGGGATACGCACCTCGCATTGATCCCCAGCGCGGACTTGATCATGGTGCCTGGGTGCCCTTGCGCATGATGTATCCTAAAGCCAATATTCCGGTCATCCCGCTGTCGATCAGAAACCATGCAGGTGCCGCCTATCACTTTGCACTTGGACAAGCACTTCAACCCCTGGCCGATGCCGGCTTCCTGATCATCGGTACCGGCAGCATCACCCATAACCTGCGCGATTACATGGTCTGCGCCCACAACCATCTGCCCACACCCGATTACGTCAGCCGATTCACCGATTGGGTGCATGATCAGTTGCAGGTCGCAGCCGTTTCGGCGCTCATCAATTATCGCCAGACCTGCCCGGATGCCGCCCGGGCTCACCCGACGGAGGATCACTTCATGCCCTTCTTCGTCGCGTTGGGTGCCGCAGGAATCAATCCGAAGTCGGAACGTTTCTATGCAGGCGTCGACGATCTCGTCATCGCCATGGACGGCTACCGTTTCGAGCGAGCGGTACAATAGGTGCACTTCATGCCCCCAAGAGTCCCGTCATGTCCGGTATCCCCGCCTGCCCGCAATGCACCCTTGAAAACACTTACCCGGACGGCAGCAACTTCGTCTGCGCCGACTGCGGCTTCGAATGGCCGATGCTCGGGGAGGCCGCCGAAGAAGAAGGGCCACGCATCGTCAAGGACGCAAACGGCAACGAACTGAACGATGGTGATAGCGTTGTGTTGATCAAGGATCTCAAACTCAAAGGGTCGTCGAGCACTCTCAAGGTCGGTACCAAGATCAAAAGTATCCGTATTGTCGATGGCGACCATGAACTCGACTGCAAATCAGATTTTGGCAATATCATGCTGAAGGCCTGCTTCGTCAAAAAGGCCTAGCCGCCTATAAGCACTGATAACGGCCGCCTCCAGGTGGCTGTTCACTCGGTCGGGAATTACCGAACGTATAATCGAACGCAGATCAAACGCTGGACAGGATTTCACCATGACAATGCCAGATACCTCTACGTTGCTTGGCTTCTGGTCGCACGAAAACGTCCAGGGCAATGTCCTGTTGCTTATGCACCTTGTCGGTTCGATGTTGCTCGGTATGTTGGTCGGCTACGAACGTTCTTACCATGGGCGCGCAGCCGGCATGCGTACGTTTTCGCTGGTCTGCATGGCCTCTACGGGTATTGTTGCTGTCTTTGGCGTTCCCGAACTCTGGTTTGGCGGCCAGCATCTTTCCGGGTTGACCGTCGACGGACCATCCCGGGTCATTCAGGGCATTGTTACTGGTATCGGCTTTCTCGGTGCCGGCGTCATCATTCACGAAGGCCGTTCGGTCACCGGTCTTTCTACCGCTGCTTCAATCTGGGCGGCTGCGGCCATCGGTATTCTGATCGGCCTGGGCTTTTATGTGGCCGGTATTGCGCTTGCATGTCTGTGCGCGTTCAGCATGAGTATCGTGATTCAACTGGAAAGCTGGTTGCCCAAACACAAACGCTACCACTTCGAACTGTTTTATAACCCGCAGGGGCGTCCTGACACCCAGGCACTTCAGTCTCTGGCTGCGTCCTATGGCCTGCGTTTACGTCAGGATACGGTCGCGCTGCGCATCACCAGGAATCATCAGATCTGTTCATTCACTGTCATGTCGGGACCAAAAAATCACGTGGATATGGAAGGCCTGGTCAAGATCCTCCAGGAAACGCGCGACCTTGAACGTTTCTCGATCTCACCAGAACGGAACTGACGCTTCATGGAACCTTTGCAATCTGTCGAATATGTTGCCACCGCACTCTTTGCGCTAGCACTGCTGCATACGTTTCTGGCAAGCCGTGTCGAGCATCTTTCACACGTGTACCCCAGGCATGCCGGCCTGTTTCATCTACTCGGCGAAGTGGAAGTCGTATTCGGGTTATGGGCTGCGATACTGGTATTGGCAATGAGTGTGATGGACTCTTCTCGTTCAGCCATTGCGTATCTGGAAAGCCGCAATTACAACGAACCGCTGCTGGTATTTGTGCTGATGGTGATTGCGGCAAGCCGTCCGCTGATCGAAGCAGCAGGCAACATCAATGATCAGCTTGCGCGACTGCTGCCCCTCAACCCGATGGTCGCCCGCTTTCTGGTCGTGATGTCCGTCATGCCCTTACTCGGCTCTTTCATTACCGAACCGGCGGCGATGACCGTTGCCGCGCTTTTGCTGCGCGAACAGTTTCTCCGCCACGATCTACCGGCCTGGTTTAAATATGCCACCATCGCAACCCTGTTTGTTAACATTTCGATCGGCGGTGCTTTAACGCCCTTCGCCGCTCCCCCCGTACTGATGGTTGCAACCAAATGGAATTGGGATTTCGTCTTCATGATCAGTCAGATCGGCTGGCGCTCAGCGCTTGCCGTCAGTTTTAACGCGATCATTCTGACCTGGATCGGACAGCGCTGGCTCACTATGATTCCGCTCAATACCCCAGTCGCTGACCAGAAGATTCATGGCAAAAAGGTACCTATCAGTGTCACCTTAATTCACATCACATTCCTGTCACTGGTAGTCGTGTTTCACCACTACCCCGTCGTCTTTATGGGTCTTTTCCTCTTCTTTCTGGGCTATACCGCAGCCTACCCCATGTATCAGGCGCGATTAATGCTCCGTGAGGCGTTATTGGTTGCGTTTTTCCTGGCCGGCCTGGTGGTACTGGGGGGGCTACAGGCTTGGTGGCTACAAGATCTGCTGATGGGTCTGACACCAACAGTGCTCTTCTTTTCGGCAACAGCCTTAACGGCCATTACCGACAACGCCGCCATCACCTACCTCGGCAGCCTGGTGGAGGGCACTGACGCAGCGTTTCGCTATGCGCTTGTCAACGGTGCACTGGCTGGCGGCGGCCTGACGGTGATTGCCAACGCCCCCAACCCGGCGGGCTATTCTTTGCTCAAAGAGTGCTTTCCGGAAAAAACCATCGCCGCCTCCCAACTTTTCATCTGGGCGCTG
>JBDQLO010000012.1:0-11083 GCA_040262735.1 Fluviibacter sp. | reverse complement strand
AGTTCTACGCCTCGGTGCGTCTGGATATTCGCCGTATCGGCGCTATCAAGAAGGCCGATGAAGTCATTGGTTCTGAAACCCGCGTCAAAGTCGTCAAGAATAAAGTGGCGCCCCCGTTCCGCGAAGCCATCTTCGACATTCTCTATGGGGAGGGTATTTCGCGCGAAGGCGAAATCATCGAACTGGGTGTCGAACACAAGATCATCGACAAGGCCGGTGCCTGGTACGCCTACAACGGCGAAAAGATCGGTCAGGGCAAAGATAACGTGCGTGAATTTCTCAAATCACGCCCCGAAATGGCGCGCGAAATCGAGGCCAAAATCATGGATGCCGCTGGTATTACCACCAAGGCCGGTGCAGCCCAACCTCCGGCGACCGATGGGGACGACGCTTAAGTCGTGATTGAGATTGGCTGCATCGGCTGACGACCTGCGTGCTCGCGCCTTGCGCCTTCTGGCTCGGCGCGAGTATTCCCGACAGGAACTGGCCAGCAAACTGCTCAGCAAACCCGCACCCAAACCGCCACGGCGCAATCCACACGATCCCTTTAGCGCCGAATCGTTTGTCGATGCGGTCTACCAACCACCCACCGAGGCTGAGCTGAACGCCCTGCTCGATGATCTGGCGCAGCGCAAAATGCTTTCGGATGATCGCTACGCCGAGATGCGCGCCCGCCTGCGGGCACCCCGCTATGGCGATAACCGATTACGCCAGGAACTCATGCAAAAGGGGATCGACCGCGACACTATCGCCGCCGTGCTGGCCGAGCAACCCGATGAATATGCACGCTGCCGCGACATCTGGCTCAAAAAATTTGGTCAGCCTCCGCGCGACATGAACGAACGCGCCAGGCAGACGCGCCATCTGGCCAGCCGCGGTTTTGCCATGAAGGTCATCCAGCAGGTCATCCGTGGTAAGGGGTGCGATAACCCGGTCGAAAATTTACTCGATAGCGACGCTGCTTCCTGAGACAATAACGTTCTTGCCGCCTCAACCCCCAAACCCGCCACACCATGACCACCTCTGCAACTGCCCACACCGCCACGCTTTCGGCCCGTAACTTGCGCAAGGTTTATCGTAAGCGCACGGTCGTGAAAGATGTGTCCTTCGATGTGAAGGCCGGCGAAGTGGTTGGTCTACTGGGTCCCAATGGCGCGGGTAAAACCACCTGCTTCTACATGGTGGTTGGCCTCGTTCCGGCCGATGGCGGCAACATTACCTTGGCCGGGGACGAGGTGGTGCATCTACCCATTCACCAGCGCGCCCACATGGGGGTATCGTATTTGCCCCAGGAAGCCTCGGTCTTTCGCAAGCTGACCGTTGAAGAAAACATTCTGGCGGTGCTGCAATTACAAAAGCTGTCAGCCGACGAAGAACGCAATCGTCTGGAAACCCTGCTCGACGAGCTGGCGATACAACACATCCGCGACAGCCGTGCTGCCGCATTGTCGGGCGGTGAACGCCGTCGCGTCGAAATCGCCCGCGCGCTAGCAACCGAGCCCCGCTTCATTCTGCTCGACGAACCCTTCGCCGGCGTCGACCCGATCGCCGTGCTGGAAATCCAGAAGATCATCCGCTTTCTGAAAGAACGCGGTATCGGCGTACTTATTACCGACCACAACGTCCGCGAGACCCTAGGCATTACTGACCGCGCCTACATTATTAGCGAAGGCACCGTTCTCGCTTCCGGTCGACCCGACGATATTATTAACAACGATGCGGTCCGTCAGGTTTACCTCGGCGAACACTTCCGCCTCTAGAGGCCAAGCCACAAAGCTGCGGCAACCAAACGAAAGCATTCATGAAGGCCAGCCTGCACCTTAAGGCCTCACAACATCTGGCAATGACGCCGCAGCTACAGCAGTCGATACGACTGCTTCAGCTCTCCTCGGTGGAACTCCAGCAAGAGATCGCCCAGGCACTGGCCGAAAACCCCATGCTGGAACGTGAAGACGGGGACGAGACCGAAGAGAACGAAGTGCTCGCTGATACCGGCTCGGACATGGGGCAACCAGGCCAGGATGTCATTGAGGGTGAGCGCACAGATGATGAGCCTGCGGATACGGCCGAGGCTTTTGAACAAAGTAACCCTGTCGATATGGACGAAGGCCCCTACGACTTTACGACCGGATCCGGCGGCAGTAGCGACGACGAGTTCGAACATGAGCGGGCCGATGCATCGACGATCACGCTGCGCGAACATCTTCTTGCGCAGGCCGGTTTACTCAGGATCAGCTGGCGCGAACTAGCACTGGTGCGCATTCTCATTGAAGCGCTCGATGAACGTGGTTTTCTGAGCAGCGCGCTGCCGGATGTGCTGAACACACTGCCGGCCGACGAAGCGGTCACCCTGGCCGAACTTGAAGCAGCGCTGGCGAAACTGCAAGAACTCGAACCCCAGGGAGTTGGCGCCCGCTCACTGGAAGAATGCCTCCTGCTGCAATTGTACGAGAGCCGGGATCCCGCAGCGCCTCTGGCCCGCACGCTGGTCCAAGACTATCTGCCACTCCTGGCGCAACGTGACTTCGCCCAACTGCGCCGCAAGACGGGCGCCGATGATGCCGCGCTGCGCAATGCCCAGACGCTGATCCGTACTCTGAACCCGCATCCGGGCGACGCTTACATCGACGATGCGAGCCCCTACATCATTCCCGATGTCCTGGTTCGAAGGTTGGGCGGCTCGAGCGGACAATGGCAAGCCATCATCAACCCGGATGCGATCCCGCGGCTCAAGATCAACCGCCTGTATTCCAACTTGCTGCGCCAGGCCGGCAGCAGCGACCACCCGGGCGGCCTCGCCGGCCAGCTACAGGAAGCCCGCTGGCTCATCAAGAATATTCAGCAGCGTTTCGAGACCATCGAGCGCGTGGCTCAGGCGATTGTGCACGAACAGGCTGATTTCTTTGAAAAAGGGGCGTTGGCCATGCGGCCGCTGGTGCTGCGCGAAATCGCCGACCGTCTGGGGTTGCACGAGTCGACCATTTCCCGGGTCACCTCGCAGAAATTTATGGCGACGCCGCGCGGAGTCCTTGAATTTAAATACTTTTTTGGTAGCCACGTAGGAACAGACGATGGCGGATCGGCCTCGGCCACCGCCATAAAGGCGCGGATTCGCCAACTAGTCGCTGAAGAAAATGCAAAAAAACCGCTCTCCGACCAACAAATTAGTCATCAATTTAGTGCTGAGGGCATTGTCGTAGCACGCCGGACCATAGCAAAATACCGTGAGGCGATGAATATCCCCACCGCCAGTTTGCGCAAGACCCTATAGAGGAGGCAGTATGAATCTGCAAATCAGTGGTCATCATCTGGAAGTCAGCCCTGCCATTCGTGACTATGTCAGCCAGAAGCTGCAGAAGGTCACGCGCCATTTCGATCACGTCATCGACATTCATGTCGTGCTCAGTGTCGAAAAGTTAAACCAGAAAGCGGAAGTGACCCTCCATGTGCCGGGCAAAGATATTTTTGTCGAAAGCGTGGATCAAAACCTCTACGCCGCCGTGGATGACCTGACCGACAAGCTGGATCGTCAGGTACAGAAGTACAAACAGAAAATCCAGGATCACGGTCGCGGCCACAGCGTCGCTAGCCATCTCGAATAATCTCACTCGGTCGGCGGGCACCTTCGGGTGCCCGCCTTTCATTCAATGAACGCCATCTCCCGTCTTCTTACCCCCGATACTGTTTCGCTGAGCGCACAGGCGGCCACCAAGGAAGTCCTCTTCCAGGTCGCTGCGGATGCCCTGAGTCACCATGTCGGTATCCAAAGCACACAGATCCGCGACGCCTTGCTCATGCGCGAGCAGCTCGGCTCAACCGGCCTGGGGCAGGGCGTGGGAATTCCACATGGCCGTCTCAAGGGACTCAAGCAGGTTGCCGGCATGTTCTTCCGTCTGAGCAAACCGATCCCTTTTGACGCACCGGACAATCGTCCGGTCGACCTGGTTTTTTTCCTGCTGGTTCCCGAACAGAGTACGGAAGAGCATTTACAGTTGCTCTCGGAATTGGCGCAGGGTTTTTCTGATCCGGATTTTCGCGAGAACCTCCGCAAGGCTGCAAATGGCGATGCCGTCATCCAGATTTTCCAAAACAACGGCCAATGACTCCAATGAAAGAACTCAGCATCGCCCAACTCTTTGAGGAACACAAAGATCGGTTAACGCTGAGCTGGGTGGGTAGTATCGGTTGTAATCGCAGCATCCGGCTTGTCGAAAAAGATGCCTATGGCTCAGATATTGTCGGTCACCTGAACATTATTCACCCGGACCGTTTGCAGGTCGTGGGGGCGGCTGAACAAAAATGGGCACTGCGCACCCGCGCGCAGCGGCGTCAATCGGTGTTTGAAGATCTCTGCCAGGCTGCGCCACCCGCTATTATCGTTGCCGACAATCTGCCGGTGCTCGACGAACTTCGTGAGGCCTGCGAAAAAACGGGTACCCCGTTATTTGCGTCACCCAAATCCTGTTCTGCCGTTATTGACCAGCTGCGTCACTACCTGGCACGCAAACTGGCTGACACAACCAGCCTACATGGTGTCTTCATGGACGTGCTCGGCATGGGCGTCATGATCACGGGCGATTCGGGCTCGGGGAAGAGCGAACTGGCGCTTGAACTAATCTCGCGTGGCCATGGTCTGGTGGCTGACGATGCGGTTGAGCTGACGCGTGTAGCACCGGATGTGATCGAAGGACGATGCCCCAATATCCTGCGCGATTTCCTGGAAGTACGTGGCCTGGGGCTGCTCAACATCCGCACCATCTTTGGTGAAACAGCGTCACGCCGCAAAATGCGTCTGAAGCTCATCGTACACTTGCACCGGCAGCAACCCGGTGTCGACACACCCCGTCTGCCCTTCGAGGCACAAACGCAAGAGATCCTGGGCGTCGATATCCGCAAGGTCAACATCCCCGTGGCCGCCGGCCGCAACCTGGCCGTGTTGCTCGAGGCCGCCGTGCGCAACACGATTCTGCAACTTCGTGGCATCGACAGTATGCAGGAATTTATTGCCCGCCAGCAGGAAGAGGTTCTGGCACAGGAAGTCATCACTGCGCGCAGCGCACAGCGGGCATTACGTCTGGAAAACGACGACCCCTCGATTTAACTCGGGGGGCCCTCTCTGCGGACTAGCGGAACGTAATCACCTGCGGCTGATCTGCCTGACCTGGATTGGCTTCCAGTGTTTCGCAGCCATCATCGAAGTCTTCGGCGTCAAATGCAATATCACCGCCACCGGCAATCTCACCGGCGGTTTCTGCACGCAACCCTTCAAAGTCAAAAAGATGGCGGTCGCCTAAATGCGAGGGCACCACATTCTGGATTGCGGTTAGCACCGACTCGGTTCGTCCCGGATAGCGTTTGTCCCACTCGGCCATCATTTCTCGGATCTTCTGCCGCTGCAGATTCTCTTGCGAACCACAGAGATTACACGGGATGATCGGAAATCCGGCGCCGCGGGCATAACGAGCAATATCAGACTCCGGCACATAGGCCAGCGGGCGAATCACCGTGTTCGACCCATCATCTGTCACCAGCTTGGGTGGCATGGCCTTGAGTTTTCCCCCAAAGAGCATATTCAAGAATAGCGTATGCACGATGTCGTCACGATGGTGGCCGAGCGCGATCTTGTTGGCACCCAGTTCTTTGGCGGTTTTGTAGATAATGCCGCGGCGCAAGCGCGAACAAAGCGAACACGTCGTTTTGCCTTCGGGCACTTTCTCTTTCACGATCGAATAGGTGTCCTGAGTCACAATGCGGTATTCGACACCCAGGCTTTCCAGATAATTGGGCAGCACTTCTGCCGGAAATCCCGGTTGCTTCTGATCGAGATTCATCGCGATGATGCGAAAATCAATTGGTGCGCGTTTACGTAACGCCAGCAGCACATCCAAAAGCGTGTACGAATCCTTCCCGCCAGACAGGCACACCATCACGGTGTCACCGTCGTCAATCATGCGGTAATCACCAATCGCTTTACCCGTCCGGTTCTCGATAAAACGACGGAGCTTCTGAATCGACTGGGATAAAACTTCAGGGGTGGACGACATACACAGGATCAATCATCAAGTTGCAAGATGCGCACTGCGGCCGCCATCCACGTTCACCACCTGGCCAGTGATGTACGGCGCATCAAACATCAGGAAACGCACCGTACGGGCAATGTCTTCTGGCGTTCCAGCGCGTTTCAGTAACGTGTGCTGCACAATGGCCGCCCGCTCGGCATCGGGGAACTGACCATCTTCCGGCCAAAGAATAGGGCCCGGCGCAACCGCGTTGACACGAACCTCGGGCGCCAATTCAATCGCCAGCGCCCGGGTCAGGGTGAGCAAGGCGCCCTTGGCAGCGCTATAAAGGGGATATCCGGCCAATGGGCGTTCGGCATGGATATCGGTAATGTTGACGATGGCACCCTGGCTGGCCCGTAAATGCCTTGCGGCGGCCTGCGCCAGAAATAGCGGGGCTTTGAAGTTACTGCCCACCAGGTCATGCCAATCCGTTTCATCGATACTGCCGAGCGGGGTCGGGAAGAAGGACGAGGCATTACACACCAAACCATCGAGGCGACCAAATTGCGCCACAGCAGTGGCGAGCATCGGTTCTATGGATAACGTATCCAGCAGATCTGCGCTCACCACCCGTGCCGAATCAGCGCGCGCCGTGTTGAGGTTTATTGCCAGCGCCTCTGCCTCTGCCAACGACTGGCGGGCATGCAAGACAACCCGGGCCCCTGCGGCATGAAGCGCGACGGCGATGGCCGCACCTACACGACGTGCCGCCCCCGTGATTAAAATCACCGGGGGTATTGCGGGAGGCAAGCTGCACACATTCGACATGACGCGTATTGTCGCATGCGCTATCCTCACGCTCTAGCACCTACCCCAATGATCCATCACCATGCCCCAGAATCTGCCGCCCATCGTTCAGCCAGCCACGCCACGTGGGCAGGATCCGCTCCCGCAGCCAGACGCAGCGGCACAGGCGCACAGTGCGCAGCTCTCGGCCAAGATCGTCGCGGCTATTGAGCAAGCGGGTGGATGGATCCCCTTTTCCCGGTATATGGAACTGGCACTCTACGCACCAGGCCTGGGCTATTACAGCGGGGGGTCCCGCAAGTTTGGCAGCGCCGGAGATTTTGTGACTGCCCCGGAAATGACCCCGCTCTTTGGCCAGACGCTGGCGCGCACCCTGGCGCCGATCCTGGCACACAGCGCGCCCGTCATCACCGAGGCCGGCGCCGGCACCGGTAAACTCGCCGGTGATCTGCTGCAAGCCCTGGAAGCTCTAAATCAACTGCCCGAGCGCTACGACATTCTGGAACTCTCGGCCGAACTCGCCGAACGCCAGCGGCTACACTTACAGGCCACCGTACCCCACCTGATGGACCGCATCCACTGGCTGACGGCATTACCCGAGCACATTCAAGGCGTGGTCGTCGGCAACGAGGTACTCGATGCCATGCCTGTCGAACTCGTTCGCTGGCAACGGGGTGCATCACCCGAGGTAGAACGCCTGGGCGTCTGCATCGAAGCGGTTGAGGGCGGCATTCGCTTCGTGACCGCACCCGCGCCGGCGAAGGATGCCGCCTCGCCCGAACTGACACAGCGTGTACGCGCCCTCGCCGAAAAGTTCGATTGGCCCGATGAGTACACCACTGAAATTCCTGAAGCCGGTCCAGCCTGGGTGAGCACCCTCGCCCAGCGCCTGACGCAGGGCGCACTGCTGCTGATCGACTACGGTTTCCCGCGTCACGAGTTTTATCATCACGAACGCACCGGCGGCACCCTGATGTGCCACTACCGACACCGCGCGCATCCCGACCCTTACTACTGGCCAGGGCTGCAGGACATCACCACCCATGTCGATTTTACGAGCATCGCTGAGGCCGGTTTCAATGGCGGACTGGATGTGGCCGGTTACTGCACCCAGGCTGGTTGGCTCATGGATGCCGGGCTACTGGAATTACTCGCTGACGAACTACCGAAAGACTACACGCAGGCCGATAACCAGTGGGTGCGCACACAACACGCCGTACAAACCCTGCTCTCGCCCGCCGAGATGGGTGAATTTTTTAAAGTGATTCTGCTCACACGTCGGCTTCCCGCCAATCTAAACATTCCGGGCTTCTTGCGCAGCGACCGGTCGCATACGCTTTAGCCCAGTCTCGAAGCTAGTTTGATTTATGACCGGTTGTCGTGCCGTTTGGTGCATTAAGAACTACGGCCAGCAACCAATCGTTCATCACGCTGGCCACGTGTTCCCAATCCCGCTCTAGCATCAGGCCATGGCCCATGCCCGGAAAGATCACGGGCTCGACGCCATAGGTCTCGGCGGTATCCCGTACCTGATTGGCCGGGATGATGTGATCCAGCTCGGCACCAATAATGAGTTTGGGCACCGGCTGCAAGTGATCGGGTTTAACCAGGTTGAACATGGTCATATCCCAGATCGCTCGCTGCGACTCCATTTGCGAGAGCAGTAAATAACGTTGCAGATCTGAAAGTGACGCGGGCTGGGCAAACAGGGCGTCCTTCAGTCCATCGATATCGACCGGCCCCCCCGTCATGAGCTGTGAAAGATTACCCAAGAGATCCGGGCGCGACCAGAGCAGCGACATCGAGCTGGCGATCAGCCCCTTGGGTGGTACAGAGCACATCAGCACAGCTGCCGGAAAGCTGTGTTGCTCCAGACACTTCTGGACCACAAAGCCCCCCATGGAGTGTCCGATCAGTACGGGCGGTGCGCCCAGTTCCTCGACCACTTGCATAACATCAGCCACGTAGTGATCGATGCCCCAGTTCCCCAGTTGTTCGTGCCCTTCACTACCGCCATGCCCTCTTAGCGAAACGGCATGCGCAGGCCATCCGCGCTCGGCAAACCACTCAAGAAAATGTTCAGACCAGGTCCAGGCTGCCGTGAATGCGCCATGAACAAAAAGT
Source organism: Fluviibacter sp. (assembly GCA_040262735.1). GTDB lineage: Bacteria > Pseudomonadota > Gammaproteobacteria > Burkholderiales > Rhodocyclaceae > Fluviibacter. The sequence continues at coordinate 2,150 of JBDQLO010000012.1, read as the reverse complement.
AACGGTGTACATTTTTTGCCTGTGCTGGGATAACGGCTGATAACTTCTAGCGATAGTGTGTCGGTCAAAATGATTCCTTAGCTGAGGTTCTGTATGGCTTCAATACGGGCATCACGTATACGCGTGGCAACATGTTCTTGGGTGCGAACGGCTTGTGCGATCGCACCGGCGTCGACGTTCGCGGCGGCGGCTTGGACTTGCAACCACTGGTTCACCACATCAGGGGCCGCCCCCAGCATTGGCAACACAGCCAGTAGTAACCGGAATCGGTCAGCCCGCCGCAGCCCATCGCAACGCTCCAGGGTGTTGAGCCGATCTTCGGCACTGAGCAGGGCGGGCTGCATCAGTGCGCTACGGTGATACGCCAGCAAAAGCGCCAGATCGCGGCAATCGACCGGCAAGCGCAGATCATCAGCGAGCTTTCTGACTTGATCCGGCGCACAATCGGCCAACCAGATGGCTACCCGTGCCGCCAGCGGTAAGTCAGCGCGGGCAGCGGCATTGAGACGGCCAGCCATCTGAGGAATGGGCGAGTAGAGATCGGCGCTGGCACCGCTGGCCTCCAACTCGGCAAACATACGCTCGGGTTGTTCGGCCATCAAACCGCGTGAGAGTTCCTGCCAGACCCGTTCGGCAACAAGATGCTTCACTTCGCCTTCACGGACCATCTGCTGCATCAGCGCCTGCGTTTCGGGGGCAACGCTGAACTGCGGAAAGCGTGCGGCAAATCGCGCCAGGCGCAGGATGCGCACCGGGTCTTCGGCAAATGCCGGGCCGACATGGCGCAGGATGCGTGCATTCAAATCTGTCTGGCCACCGTAGGGATCAATCACACGGCCATCGGCATCTTCGGCCATAGCGTTGATGGTGAGATCTCGGCGCGCCAGGTCTTCTTCCAGGGTTACTTCGGGCGCTGCGTGAATGCTAAAGCCGTGATAGCCGTGGCCAGTTTTGCGCTCGGTACGCGCAAGCGCATATTCTTCATGCGTTTGCGGATGCAAAAAGACTGGAAAGTCTTTGCCTACCGGCGTGAAACCCGCAGCCAACATGCCTTCTGGCGAGCCGCCCACAACCACGTAATCCCGATCGCCCGCCGGCAAGCCCAGTAAACGATCGCGGACTGCGCCGCCAACCGTGTAGATCTTCATGGCCGGCGCTGGTATGTCAAAAGCGCAATGCTGAATATTTAGCGGCCGGCGCGGCTGCGGTAGTCGTCAAACTGCACGCTATCACCAGCTCCCAGCAGATACAGGGGAACAACGGCTTCTAGCGGTTGCGGGTTCCAGTCAGGCGGCGTCTTGCAATGACCACTACAGACACTGTCGATTTCCATCGAACGTACATTGTCGGCCGACATCATTTTGTTGGGTAAGAGTGACAATAAGGCAGCCTGAAAGTACGCAAAGTTCTCCGAGAGGGGGATGATGCGGCGCTTGAGGTCGAGTACTTCAGCCGTGTATTCGACAAGCTCCTGAAGCGTATAGACGGCAGGGCCGCACAAATCATAGGCCTGACCTTCCATCGCCGGCGTATCGAGTGCCTGGGCAAAAGCTTTGGCGACATCGTCCACCGAAACTGGCTGGAAGCGCGCGCCGGCACACCCCAGCGGCAGGAATGGCAGTTTGCGCAACAGATTGGCAAAGGTATTAATGAACGAATCCCGCGCACCAAAGATCACTGATGGGCGGAAGATGGTGGTGAGCAAGCCGGACTGGGCAACGACATCTTCGCCGGCAGCCTTGGAACGTAAATACTCTGAGGGCGCATTTTTTCCGGCATGCAACGCGCTCATGTGTACCAGGCGCTTCACGCCGACGGCTTTACAGGCGGCGACAATTTTTCGGGGCAGTTCGACATGGGCGGCAGCAAATTCCTTGCCGTACGGGATGGCGGGCGTATCACCATGCAGGATACCCACCAGATTGATCACCGCATCTTGACCGCTGGCCAGGCGCTCAAGTGCGCCATAGTCGTTGATATCGGCTTCGACCAGCGTCACACTGGGCAGCATCGTGATGTCACGATTTTTTTCGTAGCGACGGGTCGGTATGGTGACCTGAACACCGGCATCTGCAAGAACCCGGGCCAAATGCCGTCCAACAAAACCGGTGCCACCAATGAGGAGTATTTTCTTATTTGTCAGCATGCGT
>JBDQLO010000011.1:0-11094 GCA_040262735.1 Fluviibacter sp. | reverse complement strand
CTGAGTCCCCCCCGCACTGCGGCCAGCAGCTTTTCCTTGAGACCACCAATCGCCAGGACTTCGCCACGCAGGGTGATCTCACCGGTCATGGCGACATCACAGCGCACCGGGATGCCCGTCAGTGCCGACACAATGGCAGTAGTGATGGCGATGCCGGCCGATGGACCGTCCTTGGGCGTCGCGCCCTCCGGAAAGTGCACGTGCAGATCGGTCTTTTCAAACACATCATCCTTGATGCCCAGACGACGCGCCCGGGCGCGAACGACCGTGCGTGCCGCTTCAACCGATTCCTTCATCACATCACCGAGCGAGCCCGTCCGTTGCACGACGCCCTTACCCGGCATCGACGCCACTTCGATGGTCAGCAACTCGCCACCCACCTCGGTCCAGGCCAGACCCGTGACCTGACCCACCTGGTTTTCTTTTTCGGCAATACCGAAAGTGAAACGACGCACACCCAGAAACTTATCCAGATTCTTTGGCGTCACCAGAATGCGTGAACCGGCATCTTTCTTCTTGAGCAACAGCGTCTTGACCACCTTGCGGCAAATCTTGGAGAGCTCGCGTTCCAGCGAACGCACGCCCGCTTCGCGCGTGTAGTAACGCACGATATCGCGAATCGCCGGTTCACTCACCGAAATTTCACTGCTCTTCAGGCCGTTATTCTTGACCTGCTTGGGCAGCAGGTAGCGCATCGCGATACTGACCTTTTCGTCTTCGGTATAACCCGAAAGTCGAATGATCTCCATACGATCAAGCAGCGGCCCCGGCAAATTGAGGCTGTTGGCCGTCGCAACAAACATCACATCCGACAGATCGAAATCGACTTCGACATAGTGATCCTGGAAGGTGTGGTTCTGTTCCGGGTCGAGCACTTCGAGCAGCGCCGATGACGGATCGCCACGGAAGTCCTGGCCCATCTTATCGACTTCATCGAGCAGAAAAAGCGGGTTACGCACACCCGTCTTGGTCAGACTGGTCAGAATCTTGCCCGGCATCGAGCCGATGTAGGTTCGGCGATGGCCACGGATCTCGGCTTCGTCACGCACCCCCCCCAGCGCCATGCGCACGAACTTGCGGTTCGTGGCTTTGGCAATCGACTGCCCCAGCGAGGTTTTACCCACGCCCGGCGGGCCCACCAGACACAGAATCGGGGCTTTGACTTTGTCGACGCGCTGCTGCACGGCCAGGTATTCGATGATGCGATCTTTGACACGCTCCAGACCATAGTGATCCTGGTTCAGAATCTTTTCGGCGCTGGCCAGATCTTTGCTGACGCGGGTCTTTTTCTTCCACGGCAAGCCGACCAGGGTGTCGATGTAGTTGCGCACAACCGTGGCCTCGGCCGACATCGGCGACATCAGCTTGAGCTTCTTCAATTCAGACTCGGCCTTCTTGAGCGCTTCCTTGCTCATACCGGCGGCCTTGATCTTCTTCTCGAGTTCTTCGAGATCGGCGCCCTCTTCGCCCTCGCCCAGTTCCTTCTGGATCGCCTTCACCTGTTCGTTGAGATAATACTCGCGCTGGCTCTTCTCCATCTGGCGCTTGACGCGGCCACGGATGCGCTTTTCGACCTGCAGGATATCGATTTCGGATTCGAGCTGGCTGAGCAGGCGTTCGGTGCGCTCACGCACACTGAGCAGTTCCAGCACTTCCTGCTTCTGCTCCAGCTTGAGCGGCAAATGGGCGGCGATGGTGTCGCACAGACGACCGGTGTCTTCAATACCCGAGATTGATGACAGGATCTCTGGCGGAATCTTTTTGTTGAGCTTGATGTACTGATCGAATTGCGCGACCAGTGCGCGACGCATGGCTTCGACTTCATTGTCTTCGTTAAGGTCGCTATCGAGCGCCGTCAGACGCGCGAAGTACAGATCGTCCTGCGCATCGATGCCATCGATACGGGCACGACGCGTGCCTTCGACCAGCACCTTGACGGTGCCATCGGGCAACTTGAGCAATTGCAGAATGCTGGCAACGCAGCCCACGTCATAGAGTGCGTCCGGGCTGGGGTCATCATCGGCGGCGGATTTCTGGGCGAGCAGCACCACGGCCTTATCGGCCTCCATGGCATGTTCGAGCGCCTTGATCGATTTCGGGCGCCCCACAAACAGCGGAATCACCATCTGCGGAAAGACCACCACATCGCGCAGCGGCAGCATCGGCAAACGCGCCGCTTCTCCGGGCTGCAGCACCAGCGGTTTGGTCTGACTGGCAGACGCGTCGTCCAGCGCTTCGTCAGTGGAGATATCGTTGTTTTCAATCTGATCGGTCATTGGGGTATTTCCTGAAACGTTCTCTGCTGTTTTCCACCAAGAGGGTTAGGTGGGATATGGCTCGGCAGTTGGGGGCATGTGGTCCGATTTCAACTGATTTCGTTAATGGGCCAGCCAAGGCGTGCCTAGCTGGCCTGCGCCTGGGCACCCTCCTGCAGCACATACAGCGGCTTGCTTTCACCAGTAATGGCGGCCTCTTCGACCACCACCTTGGCAATGTCGGTACTGCCTGGCAGGTCGTACATGGTGTCGAGTAACGTGGCTTCAACAATCGAACGCAGGCCACGCGCACCGGTCTTACGCTCGAGCGCACGATGAGCGATCGCCTTCAGTGCCTCCGGACGGAATTCCAGTTGCACGCCTTCCATGTCAAAGAGCTTCTGGTACTGCTTGGTCAGCGCGTTCTTGGGTTCGGTCAGAATGCGGATGAGTGCCGCTTCTTCGAGTTCTTCGAGCGTGGCAACCACCGGCAGCCGGCCGATCAGTTCGGGAATCAGGCCGTACTTGATCAGGTCTTCCGGCTCCACGACCTTAAGCAGCGTCGTGATGGCTTTTTCTTCCTTACCCGTGACCTCGGCACCAAAACCAATGCCGGTTTTCTCAGTCCGGTTACGAATCACCTTGTCGATACCTTCGAAGGCGCCACCGCAGATAAACAGAATGTTCGTGGTGTCGACCTGGACAAAGTCCTGATTCGGGTGCTTACGTCCGCCCTGCGGCGGCACCGAAGCCACCGTGCCTTCAATCAGCTTGAGCAAGGCCTGTTGCACGCCCTCGCCCGATACATCGCGCGTAATCGAGGGGTTATCCGACTTGCGTGAGATCTTGTCGATCTCGTCGATATAGACAATACCCTGACGCGCCTTTTCGACGTCGTAGTCGCATTTCTGCAGCAGCTTCTGGATGATGTTCTCGACATCCTCGCCCACATAACCGGCTTCGGTCAGCGTGGTTGCATCAGCCATCACAAAAGGCACATCGAGCAAACGCGCCAGGGTTTGTGCCAGCAGCGTTTTACCGGAGCCCGTGGGCCCGATCAGCAGAATGTTTGATTTCGACAGCTCAACGCCATCATCCTTGGTGTTCGGCAGGCGCAGACGCTTGTAATGGTTGTAGACGGCCACGGCCAAAATCTTTTTGGCCGCTTCCTGGCCGATCACGTATTCGTCCAGCGATTCGCGGATCTCGCGCGGCGTCGGCAGACCTGCCTTGGCGGCACGCGCTTCCTCCTCGACTTCGTCCTGTACGATATCGGCACACAGATCGATACACTCGTCACAGATAAAGACCGATGGGCCAGCGATCAATTTCTTGACCTCGTGCTGGCTTTTGCCGCAGAACGAACAGTACAGCGGCTTATCGCCGTCTTTACCCGGCGTCTTTGCTTGATCTTTAGTCATCGCATTGTCCTTCTTGAATTCTTAGACCACCGCGCCGCGGGTGCCCAGCACTTTATCGATGAGACCGTAAGTCACGGCTTCATCAGCCGACATGAAGTTGTCTCGGTCGGTATCGCGCTCGATGCGCTCGACATCCTGACCCGTATGGGCGGCCAGCATGGTGTTGAGTTTGGCGCGCAACGAGAGAATCTCTTTGGCATGGATCTCGATATCCGAGGCCTGCCCCTGGAAGCCCCCCAGTGGCTGATGGATCATCACCCGCGAGTTCGGCAACGAAAAACGCTTGCCCTTGGCGCCGGCGGTCAGCAGAAAAGCGCCCATCGAGGCAGCCTGACCCAGACACAGGGTCGACACGTCCGGCTTGATGAACTGCATGGTGTCGTAAATCGACAGGCCGGCCGTCACCGAGCCGCCCGGCGAGTTGATGTAGAGATGGATGTCCTTATCAGGATTTTCGGCTTCGAGGAACAGCAACTGCGCCACCACCAGGTTGGCGCTCATATCGTTCACCGGACCCACCAGAAACACGACGCGTTCCTTGAGCAGGCGGGAGTAGATGTCAAAAGCCCGCTCGCCGCGACCGCTTTGCTCCACCACCATGGGCACCAGACCAATGGCTTGCGGGTCCGGATGGGCGTTGGCGAGGGTTTCAACGAGGCCGTGATGGGTCAACATGGGTGCTCCTGAGCAAAATGACAGTATTGAATGACATCATGCCGTAAAAACGGCCTTTTTTCATGCTTCAACGTGCAAAAAAGACGACGGCCGGGCGAACCCGGCCGTTTTTTATCGCAAATAGGCCTTAAATATCGACTGAATTCAGTCGATTAGGCCATTACGGGGTCATTAAAGGCCTTGCTGACCCATGATGTCGTCGAAATCAACGGCCTTGTCGGTCACCTTGGCACGTGCCAGGAACCAATCGACCACGTTCTGTTCCAGCACTTCCGACTCGATATTCGACAGACGTTGCGGATCCTGCTTGTACCAGACCTTGACTTCTTCCGGATGCTGATAGGTCTCGGCGATCTCGGCAATCCGGGCATCGATCTGGGCTTCGGTGGCCACCAGCTGTTCCTTCTCGACCAGATCGGCCAGGATCAGGCCCATACGAACGCGCGGCAGTGCCCGCTCCTGAAACCACTCGGGCTGCAGCGGGATATCGCCCTTCATGCCGCGTTGTTTCATGTCTTCGCGGGTGCCTTGCATCAAACGATAGATTTCCTGATCGACCAGCGCTTTGGGCACGGCGATCGGGTTCAGGGCATCGAGCTTCTCCATCACCGCTTCGCGCAGACGCTGATGGATGCGCTTCTTGACTTCACCCTTCAGATTCTTTTCGACTTCGGCCTGCAAATCCTCGGCCTTGCCGCTCTCAACGCCCATGGCCTTGACAAACTCTTCGGTTAGCTCGGGAATGACCGGGCCCTGAACCTGCTTTACGGTCAGGTCGAACTGCACGGTCTGACCGGCCAGATCTGCATTACCGTAGTCGGCCGGAAAGCTTAGATCAAAGGTCTTGCTGGTGCCTGCCGTCGAACCTTCAATCGCAGCTTCAAAATCCGGCAGCAACGTGCCCTTGCCCAGCACCATCGGGTAGTCCTTGGCCTCACCGCCCGCAAACGGCACGCCGTCCTTTTTACCCAGAAAGTCGATTACCACGCGGTCTTCCTTTTGCGCAGCCCGGTCAGCATTTTCATAACCAACGCGTTGTTTGCGCAAAATGTCCAGCGTCTTTTCAACGTCGGCGGACGTAACCTCGTGCACCGGACGCTCGATCTCGGCACCCGACACATCGGCCAGCGTGATTTCCGGGAACAGCTCGAAGGTGGCAACAAAAGTCAGCGATTCCCCGGTCTCATCGCCCTTGGGCTCGATACGCGGGTAACCCGCGACCTTGAGCTTCTGCTGGGTAATGGCTTCGCCAAAGGCACGACCCACGATTTCATTGAGTGCTTCATCCCGCGCCTGCAGACCATATTGTTGCTTGACCACCTTGGCCGGCACCTTGCCCGGACGGAAACCGGCGATCTTCAGGGTCTTACCCATACGGGCCAGACGCACGTCCATTGCAGCGTCGAGTTCCTTGGCGGAGACGGTCAGATCGATCGACCGCTCGAGCGGATTGGTTTCCTGCACGGTTTCGGTGGTACTCATGAATGTGTTCCTAGTTGGATAGATGTGGCGTGAGGCCAACCACTGACCTCGAACTTGCAAAACCCAAGATTATAGCCGAACGGGGCCCGCCAGAAAATCTCCGCCAGGCTGTTCGGGGGTGTCTTTTGTGGGAACGCCTCTCTTAAGCTTCTCCTAAGCTACAACGGCCAAATTCCGCTATGCTCAGTTCACCCCACAGATCAATGAAGGAGACCTTCATGAAACCCCTCAAGAATTTCACCCTGTTCGCAGCAGCACTCGCCATCGGCCTGACCATGGCCATAGGCAACGCCGAAGCCGCCCGCATTGGTGGCGGCAAGTCCATGGGTATGCAACGTCAGATGGCGCCCATCAGCAAACCGGCCACCACGGCACCGCAAACTGCGGCGCCCGCCCCCGCAGCTACTGCCGCCAAGGCACCGGCCGGCGCAACCGCCGCTGCTGCCCAGCCTAAGCGGTCGTGGATGGGACCGATTGCCGGTCTCGCCGCCGGCCTCGGTCTGGCCGCCCTGGCCAGCTACCTGGGTTTTGGCGAGGAGCTCGCCAACATCATGATGATCGCGCTGATCGCCTTCGCCGTCATGGCTGTGATCGGATTCTTTTTGCGCAAGCGTGCCGCCAATCAACAAACCCAGATGGCGGGTGCCGGTGCGCCGTATAACGCATCAACGGTCGCGGATAATGCCCAGTACCAGGCCACTCAGGCGAGTGGCTCGTCGTACGGCGTCCGGATGCCGGCCGGTTTTGATGTCGATGGGTTCATCCGCAACGCCAAGGTTGGCTTCATTCGTTTGCAGGCAGCGCATGATGCCGGCGATCTGGCCGATATCCGCGAGTTCACCTCGCCGGAAATGTTTGCCGAAATCCGCATGGATTTGGACCAACGCAATGGTCTGCCACAAAAGACCGACATCGTGTCGTTGAACGCCGAGATCCTGGATGTCGCGCAAGACAGCTATCGTCATATCGTGAGCGTGCGCTTTACCGGCATGCTGCGTGAAGAAGACCATGCCGCACCGGTCGCCATTGATGAAGTCTGGCACCTGACCAAGCCGATGAGTGGTCAGGGTGGCTGGGTACTGTCGGGTATCCAGCAAACACAGTAATCCGCAAACAACGCTGTAACGAGTTCCACCCGGGCAACCCCAACGCTCTCAAACCCGGTTTGCCCCTGTGCCTCTTAGGCCAGGGGCTTTTTCTTTAGCGTGTTGCCGTCTTGGTTTTTTTTAGCAGTTGCCGCTCGATCGTGGCCTGCTTCTTGACGGCATCATTGACCGGAAGATCAAACCCCGGGGGCGAATGCGCCCACGGATAGCCGGCAACACTCAAGGCTTTGGCATAGTTAAACAGTGCCGTCATATACGCGCGGTCAAATTCCTGCGTGTGGCGATGGTTAAAATCCGGCCCGATGTAGGCAAGATTAAAGCCCACATGGTCGCGCTTGGAAATGAGATACGTACGGTAAATGTCACCCATGCCTTGTGACTGAATGAGCTGGTCAACCGCACGCCCCATAATGCTGAGCGTATTGCGCTCGATCTGGCGCCACTCCGAATCCAGACGCGCGTTGCGGATGATGTAGGCCTGACGGTTCTTGTACCGACTCACAACGCCCTCGCGGACAGACATCGCGCCCAGCGCCGCCGGATACACAAACAGCTCTGCCGTTGCGCCGCCATCGACATGCATTTCCTGGTAATGCTTGCCGTTGACGACCACGTCAATCATCACCGGCGGAAAGGCGCCCGGGATCGCCGCCGATGCCAGCAGAATTTTTCTGAACAGTTGTAAAGACTGCGGCGTGCCGATACTGGCCAGCTTACCCATGTTCCATATCACCGGTACCCCGGAATCCAGATTCGTGGTCGCCACCAATAACCAGCGGTCACGGTACTGGTATTCATCGCTGATTTTCTGGAGGAGTTCGGCCGTGACGTATTCCGAAATCAGTTTGTACAGCGGTGAGGTATCGGCAAAAGCATCGCCAAAGAGCGCCCCGGTCAAACCCAATTTAATAAACACGTCTTGCGGGTCAACTTCGGTAAAGGTCCGCTTCAGGACATAGTCGTAGTCCGACCCCAGAAACGCAAAGGGCGCAATCATTGCGCCGGTGCTCACCCCCGTTACCAGATTAAACGTGGGACGATCCCCGCGTTCTGTCCAACCGGTCAACAGCCCCGCCCCAAAGGCACCATTGTCTCCACCACCGGAAAGCGCCAGATAATTGGCTTGCCGGGGGTTGATGTAGGCATCGGGATCGGTCATCCCCTGCCGGATGTCATGGATCATGGCCTCGATACCCGATTGGGTGTAGATCTTGTAGCGCACCCCGGGCATACCCTCGATCTGTTCCTGGCCGTGCAGCTCGGGGGGGACGGCATCCTTGCGCTCAAGCGTGGTACAGCCGCTCAGGCAGAAGCACGCAGTAAACAGCGCAACGGCTGCCCGATGTGTCCAGCGAATCACCCGACCTGTCATCAGAATCAACTCCAAGCTATGTAGGCATGATATGAATAGAATCACTTACCGATGGTGCTTGCCGTAAACGCTGGGTTCGCCTTCGGGGCGCGTCTTGAAGCGTTTGTGTAACCAGAAATACTGATCCGGCATCTGCAGCACCCACGATTCGATAAAGCGGTTCATGCGCGCTGTATCTTCTTCGACGGAGGCGCTGGGAAAGTTTTCCCAGGTTTCGGTGTAATACGACTCGTAACCATCCGGCACCATCTTTGAAACAATAGCGATCACGCGCGCATTGGTCAGCTGCGCCAGACGCGACACACCGGTCACGGTGGCGGCGGGGAAACCGAAGAACGGGGCAAACACCGCATCCTTCGGGCCAAAATCCTGATCCGGCAAATAATAGAAGGGGGTGCCGCGTTTCATCGCTTTCACGACCTTGAGCAGGCCATCCTGACGCGAGACCAACACCGGGTGGGTAAAACGCCCGCGCCCGTGCAGCAACATATAGTTCAGTACCGGGTTCTTCTGCTTCGCGTACATGCTGATCCACGAGCCCATCATCGAGGCACGCGTGCCGGTAGCGTCGAGCCCAACAAAATGCGGTGCCAACACCAGGGTCGGCCGGCCGTCATCGCTATACAGACGCTCTTCGTTATGCTGACGCACGATGCGACGGATCCGCGCCTCCGACGCAAACCACATCAAAGACCGATCAAGGACCGCCTGGGCAAACCGGATACAGTGCTTGAGCACGAGCTTTTTTCGCTCGCTGTCAGGCATATCCGGAAAGCACAGGCGCAGATTGGTCAATGCCACAAATCGGCGTTGCCGCGCCAAAGCCCACAAGATGATGCCGAAGACGGCCCCGATGAGGCGAATAACGCGCAGCGGCAGCTTCGAGATCAGCCAAACCAGCGCGATGAGCGACCAGCTGGGCAGTGTTTTTAAAGTAACAGGAGGACGGGGATTCTTCACGTCGGCAACGCGTGGCTTACTTCCCGGCTTCGGCCGGCTTGGTCGTGTCTTTGGCGTTGTTCAGATCCGCATTGGGCAAATAGGCCATGCCGCCCCAATTAGCCTGCAGCAAGATTCCTTTGTCTGTGATCTGGTAGACCGAAATCATCGGATCAAACGAGACCGCGGTATCCATCACCTTGCCATCGCCATGCGCCGACACCTTAAACGTGGCATCCCCGCTGGCCGTGACATCGGCACCCACTGTTTTGAAGGTATCGAGAACCTTACGGCTCTTGAAGACCAGAATCTGCTTGTACTTCTTGAAGCCAATACCGGGCCCTGTACCCAGGCGATGCATCTTCATGAAGGTGGGCTGACCCGTTGCATTATCGACCAGTACACCCGAACCATTGCCAGCCACCAGCAAGATCACGTTAGCCTGATTCGAATCAAATACCGCATAGCCTTCTGCCTTGGCAATCTCGTTACGTGTGGCTGGTTTGGCTTTGTACAAACGCTTCAATGTGGCGTCGCGCATATCCAGAATCGCCTTGCGCTGCTTGGCTACCTCGGTGGCCGTTAATTGACTATTAGCGCTTTCGGCAGGCGCCTCATTGGCCGCATAGACCTGGGGCACCGCCATGATGAGTGCGGCGATGAACGACAACGACGTCAATTGATTACGCATTTCAACCTCAAAACAAAGAATTTAAAAACACCAAAGTGCGCCATCATAGACCACCCCAAAAAAAAGAGCCTGTTTCCAGGCTCAATGTCGTTCAATCGGTATGTATTTCATAATGCCACCTGCAAAAGCCGGCGGTCGGCTTAAATTGCAAAATACGGCTTTCCTGCATAAACATTCAACGCCATGACCCGCCCCATCGGATATTGCGCGTGCAAGCCACGCAGATGACGATGCACTTCATCGGTCGACATCAGACCGGAGACGGCCACCGCCCAATCTGAACCCGGGTCTTTCTTCAGCAGAATCTGATATTCCATCATTCACCTCCTCCGTAAAACCGGCTGTAAATACTGTACCCCATCGCGGACAATTTTCAAGATATCGCGCTCAGAAATCGTTTAGACTGCAAAAACTTCGATTAGGAGGCATTTTTTATGCAGAAGCATCGTCCGGTTAATTTACCTTCCCGGCTTATGGTGGGCTTGATCTCCGCCGCGCTCGCTTTTCCTGCTGCCGTTCCCGTGGTCTACGCACAGGATACCCAGCAGCAACAGCCCCAGAAAATGAGCCAGGAGCAACTGGCAGCGCTGGTGGCACCAATCGCCCTTTATCCGGATCCGCTCGTCGCTCAGGTGCTGATGGCGTCAACGTACCCTCTGGAAGTTGCCGAGGCCTATAACTGGCAACGTGCCAACAGCCGCCTGTCGGGCGATGCACTCAACCAGGCCCTGCAGCAGCAGAACTGGGATCCCAGCGTCAAATCGCTAGTGTCTTTTCCGCCTGTGCTGGGCATGATGGGCTCCCAACTGAGCTGGACGCAGGAACTGGGTGATTCGGTGCTTGCCCAACAATCCGATGTCATGAACGCGATTCAGACGCTGCGCGCCAAGGCCCAGCAATCCGGTGCGCTGACATCCACCTCCCAGCAAACCGTGACGGGTGGCAATGGTCAACCCATCGTCATCCAACCGGCCAACCCGCAGGTCATTTACGTCCCAACTTACAATCCGGCCGTTGCCTATGGTGGCTGGCCTTATCCGGCCTACCCGCCCTATGCCTATTACCCGCCGGGCTACGTAGCAGGCACCGCGCTGCTTTCTTTCGGCATCGGCATAGCCGTGGGTGCCGCCCTCTGGGGTGGCTGCCACTGGGG
>JBDQLO010000010.1:0-12124 GCA_040262735.1 Fluviibacter sp. | reverse complement strand
GGCTTTATCGATATCGGCATTGCTGTCGGCTCGCCGCGCGGTCTGGTCGTGCCGATCATTCGCAACGCTGATCAGCCCAGCATCGCCGAAATCGAAATGAAGATTGCCGAGTTCGGTGCCAAGGCCAAAGACGGCAAGTTGTCGATGGAAGAACTGTCGGGCGGCACCTTCTCCATCTCGAATGGGGGTGTGTTTGGTTCGATGCTGTCGACGCCGATCATCAACCCACCGCAGTCGGCTATCCTGGGTATTCACGCCACAAAGGATCGCGCAGTTGTCGAAAACGGTCAGGTTGTCATCCGTCCGATCAACTACCTCGCCATGTCGTATGACCATCGAATCATCGACGGCCGCGAAGCAGTGCTGGGTCTGGTCACGATGAAGGAAGCGCTGGAAGATCCAGCTCGCCTCCTGCTCGGCGTCTAAGAAAGGAAGTTCACGATGTCTCAGCAATTTGACGTACTCGTGATTGGTGGCGGTCCTGGCGGCTATGTGGCCGCTATCCGCGCCGCGCAGCTTGGCTTCAAAGTCGCTTGCTGCGAATCCAACCCCTATGCCGATCCGAAGGGTCAGCCGCGTCTGGGCGGCACCTGCCTGAACGTGGGCTGTATCCCGTCGAAGGCTCTGCTGCATACCTCGCATATGTTCGAGGAAGCCGGGCACGCCTTCGCCGATCAGGGCATCATGGTCAGCGCACCGAAGATCGATGTGGCCAAGATGATTGACCGCAAGGCCAACATTGTCACCCAGCTCACGCAGGGGATTGCCGGCCTGTTCAAAAAGAACAAGGTCACTTTCCTGGCCGGGCACGGCACCTTCGTAGGACAAGGCGGCAACGGTTGGCAGGTTCAGGTCGGCAAAGAAACGGTTGAAGCCAAGCAGGTCATCATTGCGACTGGCTCGACCGCCCGTCATCTGCCGGGTGTGCCCGTCGACAATGAAATTGTCTGCGATAACATTGGTGCCCTGGAGTTGACCAGTGTTCCGAAGAAGCTGGCCGTCATCGGCGCCGGTGTGATCGGTCTGGAAATGGGCAGTGTCTGGCGTCGTCTGGGGGCTGAAGTCACGGTGCTTGAAGTCATGCCGGATTTCCTGGCCGCAGTAGATCAGGATGTCGCCAAGGAAGCCCAGAAGATTTTCACCAAGCAAGGCCTGGCCTTCAACTTCGGCGTCAAAATCGGCGAGATCAAGGCCACCAAGAAGGGTGTCACGATCAACTACACCGACAAGGATGGCAAAGCCCAGAAGCTCGAAGCCGACCGTCTGGTCGTATCGATCGGTCGTATTCCCAACACCGACGGACTGGGTGCCGACAAGGTTGGCCTCAAGCTCAACGAACGTGGCATGGTCGAAGTGGATGGTCACTGCAAAACCAATCTGCCGGGCGTCTGGGCCATTGGTGACGTGGTACGTGGCCCGATGCTGGCGCACAAGGCCATGGAAGAGGGGGTTGCCGTTGCCGAACTGATGGCCGGTCAAGCCGGTCACATCAACTTTGACTTCATTCCCTGGGTCATTTATACCGATCCGGAAATCGCCTGGGTCGGCAAGACCGAGCAACAGCTCAAGGCCGAAGGCGTGGCCTACAAGGCCGGCAAGATCCCGTTCCTGGCCAATGGTCGGGCACTGGGTGCCGGCAATGCCCAGGGTTTTGTCAAAATGCTGGCCGACGCGAAGACCGACCGCATTCTTGGCGTGCACATCATCGGTCCGAATGCGTCTGAGCTGATCGGTGAGTGCGTGGTGGCCATGGAGTTTGGTGCCGCCAGTGAAGACCTGGCGCGCATCTGTCATGCTCACCCGACACTGTCGGAAGTCGTGCATGAAGCGGCCCTGGCTTGCGATAAGCGCCCGCTGCACTTCTAGCAATACGTTGCACCAACAAAAAACGGAACCCGCGGGTTTCGTTTTTTGTTGGGCGGCGCGTCGTTTAATCAGAGCGCTTTAGTCGTCGTTACTTTTTGAGCCAGCCCTTCTTGTTGAAGTACCAGAACGGAATGGCCACCGAAATCGCCATCAGCGTGAGCGAGAACGGATACCCGTACTCCCAATCCACCTCCGGCAGGTATCTGAAATTCATGCCGTAGATGCTGGCAATCAGGGTGGGTGGCAGCATGGCGACCGACGCCACCGAAAAGATCTTGATAATCCGGTTCTGGTTGATGTTGATAAAACCGACCGTCGCATCCATCAGAAAGTTCAGCTTGTCGAACACAAAGCCGGTGTGGCCGTCGAGCGAATCAATATCACGCAGGATCTGGCGGCCTTCATCGTTCTGTTGTTCGTTCAGCAACTTCACACGCATCAGAAAAGACACGGCGCGACGGGTATCCATGAGATTTCGGCGAATACGGCCATTGAGGTCTTCTTCAACGGCAATCCCCGACAGCACAATGCCAGCGGCGTCATCAGACATCTCACTGCCCAACACCTGTTTGCTGAATTTGTCGAGGCGATCGTAAATGCCCTCGATGATGTCAGCCGAGTACTCGACATCGATATCCAGAAGCTGCAGGAGGACGTCTTTTTCGTCCCGCACATAATAGGGCTGACGGCGGGCGCGCAGACGGAGCAGTCGGAATTGGGCCAGTTCGTCACGGCGCAGACTAAACAGCATGCCCCCCTTGAGGATAAAGGCCACCCGCATGGTGTCACTGTCTTCGTCGGTATGCTGAAAAAAGTCGGAACGGATATGCAACTCGCCATTCTCTTCTTCAAAGAACCGGGCTGAGGCTTCCAGATCGTCGACTTCATCCTCTTCGGGCAAAACAATCGAAAACTGGGTTTTCGCCCACTCGCGCTCCTCCTCAGTCGGGGACTCGAAGTCGACCCAGACAGGATGGCAGTGCTGCAGATCTTCCAGGGACTCGACAGTCACCTGCTGCAAGCGGCCGTGGTTGAGCTCAAAAGCGGTAATCATGGCGCGCACTATACCCAACGCAGCAGCATCGGACAAGTAAAATCTGCCATCAGATCAGAGAGATGCCTAGGGTTTTGCTGGGGGCGGCAGCGAATCGGCCGCGAGATCGGGGGCGTTCTTCAAATTCGGGATCAATGGCTTGCCGGCGGCCTTTTTGGCCTTGATTTCCTTGACCGTTTCTTCAAGGGCCACAAACCGTTCCGGTGTCGCCGGATGCGTTGCCATATGGCTGCTCTGAATGGCCGCCGGCGACAAGGTGGCCATCCGGCGCCAGAACTGCGGGGCGTTGTCGATGTCACCGCCCGCTTGCGCCATGATGTACAGACCAACGTAGTCGGCCTCGGCTTCAAAGTCCTGGGAGAAAGCGTTGCCACCGAGATTACCGAAGAGGCCCTGGGTCGGCACCTTCAGCAGCAGCTGCGTCGCAATGTCGAGAATCGTGCCCAGAGTGTAATTGGTCATTTTTGCGCGCATATGCCCCATGCTGTTGTGGGCGATCTCGTGTGAAATGACTAGCCCCAGTTCGGTGTCGCTGTTCGCAAACCGCATCATGCCGCGTTGAATCACGACCTGGCTACCATCGGCATAGGCATTGACCTCATCCCCGGGGCCCAGAACCACCGGATAACGACAGGCGCGATCCGGTGTGATCAGTAAACTCTGTGACTGAATCGTGTTTTTAACGGATCGCTGGATATCGATCCGCAATGGTTGACCGTTGGCCGATTGTTGCTCGATCTGTTGGCGGGTTTGCTTGATCGCCTCGCTGCCGTCGCCGGAGGTGCGCCAGCTGCCGACTTGCAAGACGGTGTCTCCGGCCCGAACGCCGGCCTTGTCGGCGGCCGAACCCGGAACAACGTAGACCACCTGAACGGCTTTGCTAAGCTGGTATAGACTTTCGGCGCTTTCCCTGAATTGTTCAGTCAGCAAGGTGCTGCTATTGGCCAGCGCCATACCGGTGGTGTAACGGATATCGTCGCCGCATAAATCAGCGCCGCGCGTTAACAGGGGGTAACTGACCCGTAACAACCGTTGCTGGTCTTCGAGATATGCCTGCAAAGCAATTTGTCGCTGCTTGCGCGCTTCCGCTTCAGCCGCGCCATCGCTGACCCGAACCCGTTGTGTTGTCGGGGCACAGGCGGTAAGTGCGATACATGCAACAACGCCCGCCACCAGCCAACGGCTGATGCGGGCGCTGAGGGTCTGAATGGCCGAGGGGTGCTTCAGATCACTGCTCCAGAAGACTGCGCAACATCCAGGCCGTCTTTTCGTGGATCTGGATGCGTTGTGTCAGCAGATCGGCGGTCGCTTCATCACCAGCTTTGTCGGCGGGGCCAAACAGCCCGCGCGCCGTCCGCGCCGTTGCTTCATGGCCTGCGACCAGCTCTTTGATCATATCGACTGCTTTGGGAATGCCTTTACTGTCCTTGATCACGGTGAGCTTGGCCAATTCGGCATAGGTGCCCGGTGCCGGAAAGCCCAGCGCGCGGATACGTTCGGCGATCGCGTCAGAAGCCAGCCAGAGTTCGTTGTACTGGGTTTCAAACATCAGGTGCAGGGTCTGGAACATCGGGCCGGTGACATTCCAGTGAAAGTGGTGGGTTTTGAGATAGAGCGTGAAATTGTCGGCGGCCAATTTGCTCAGGCCGGCGGCAATGGATTTGCGATCTTTTTCGGCAATGCCGGTGTCGATTTTCATAATCTCACTCCGTAGAGGGCGGGTGCCCGATGCGGCTATTATGCGCCATAACTGGGCGAAAGCTCCAGGGGATCCCGTGCGCTTAGGATTATCAAATAAGGGTTTGCACGATAAAATACAAGCCATGAATCGTGCCGCATTGTCACCCAACGCTCCCGGTATGCTCGGCGCCTACGCCGCCGCCCTCGACGCCAAAGGGTTCGAGCCCGATCCGGCACAAATGCTGGCCGTCGAGCGGCTGCATTTGCTTTACGAATCGCTGGTCAACTTTAAATCGGCACGCAGTAACCGACTTAAACGGATGCTGTCTTCAGCGACGGTTCCCCGTGGAGTCTACTTCTGGGGCGGTGTCGGCCGTGGCAAAAGTTTTATTATGGATTGCTTTTTTGCCGCGGTCCCGTACAAACGCAAAAAGCGGATCCACTTCCATGCCTTCATGCACCAGATCCACGCCGAGCTGCGCGAAAACGCCGGCAAGGCCGATCCGCTGGTGCCGGTCGCCAATCGGATCGCCCAGGAAACGCGCCTACTGTGTTTCGACGAGTTTCATGTCTCGGACATCGCCGATGCCATGATTCTGGGTCGCCTGCTCGAGCTGCTGTTCGAGAAAGGGGTGGTTTTTGTCATGACCAGTAACTACCCGCCGGATAATCTGTATCCGAATGGTCTCCAGCGCATGAACTTTTTACCGACCATCGCGCTCCTGAAGCAACAGCTGGATGTGATGCCGCTCGATGGCGGGCAAGACTATCGCTTGCGCAAGCTCGAAGTGATGCCGGTATTCCATGTGCCGCACGACGATGAGACCGAACGTGCCATGGCGGAATATTTTACGGTTGCGGCAACGTTGCCCGGTGTGAGTGGTGACAGCCTCCAGATTAACAACCGCAAGATCCCGACCATTCGCCTGGCTCCCGGGGTGGTCTGGTTCGACTTCATGGCCATCTGCGGTGATGGGCGAGCCCAGGCGGATTATCTGGAACTCGTGCGCGAGTACCACACCATTCTTGTTTCCAATATTCCCGTGCTAGAAACGCGTCACGGCGCGGAAGCACGACGCCTCACCTGGCTGGTCGATGTCTGCTACGACCACCGGGTCAAGCTCATTATCTCTGCGGGTGCGTACCCCGATGATCTCTACGTCGAAGGACCCAACGCGCACGAGTTTTTTCGCACGGCGAGTCGGTTGACCGAAATGCAGTCGCGTGAATATCTGGCGCTGCCCCATCTGGTCGACATTGTCAGAACGTGAGTGATGCGCTGTATACCGGCTCTGTGAGTCGCCAGTGACTACGCTGATCGCGCCGATCGCCCTGCTGCTCGCCATCTGGGTGGTGTGCCGTGCAGTAGACTGGTTGCCGTCCTACTATGCCCGGGAAGAACAGCTCTGGATGGCGGCTGTCGGGCAAAACCGCGGTGAGCCATTTCAACCCCCGGAACCGCACACTGCCACCGCGCTGTGGCGGGAGTTCTTCTCCGCCGCACCGCCGTTGAATCGACTGTCATTGATCGCCGCCGGTGCAATTTGCCTAGTGGCGGCCGCTTTATGGCTGAGTCTGCCGTCAGGGTGGCTGCGGGCAGCCTGGTTCGTTTACACGTGCGGTCTCATTACCCTGGCGCTGGTCGACCATCAGACCAAGTTGCTCCCCGATGTCCTGACGATTCCCTTGCTCTGGCTAGGACTTTTGATGCAGTTATTGCCGGCGACGACCAGCATCGGCCTAGACATGGCGGTCATCGGTGCCATGCTGGGGTATCTGCCGCTTTGGCTATTGGCACAGGCTTATCGCCTGATTCGCGGGCGAGATGGTCTGGGGATGGGGGATCTCAAACTACTGGCGGCCATGGGTGCCTGGTCAGGCCCCTGGGTGCTGCCACCGGTGATTTTTGCGGCAGCCCTGTTGGCGATTTTCTGGTTTGTGGTGCAGCGCGTGCTGCGTCGCCAAGGCGGAGGGTTGCATGAAGAGCATCCCTTCGGTCCGTGGCTGATTGTGGCTTATCTGCTGATCGTATTGCTCCCGATCAGCAGATAAACAGACGGGAAAGCGACCCTCAGGCGCTTGCCAATGCCTGATCCAGATCGGCAATCAGGTCATCGATATGCTCGATGCCCACCGACAGGCGGATCATATCTTCCGACACACCGGCTTTGGTCAGTTCTTCCGGCGACAGCTGACGGTGCGTGGTTGATGCCGGATGGCAGGCCAGCGTTTTGCAATCGCCGATATTGACCAGACGTGTTACCAGCTGCAGCGCGTCCTGGAATTTGCTGCCGCCCGTCAGGCCCCCCTTGACGCCGAAGTTGAGGATACCCGAGGCGCGACCACCCATATACTTTTGCACCAGGGCATGGTCTTTGTGATCCGGCAGGCCGGCGTAGTTGACCCAGCTCACCTTCGGATGGTTTTTGAGGTACTGGGCAATCTTTGTGGCATTGTCGCAGATGCGATCCATGCGCAGTGCCAGTGTCTCAACGCCTTGCAGGATGAGGAAGGCATTAAACGGCGAAATCGCGGCACCCATATTGCGCAGCGGCACCACGCGGGCGCGCCCGATATAAGCCGCCGGACCCAGCGCCTCG
This sequence comes from Fluviibacter sp., assembly GCA_040262735.1. Lineage (GTDB taxonomy): Bacteria > Pseudomonadota > Gammaproteobacteria > Burkholderiales > Rhodocyclaceae > Fluviibacter. The sequence goes on along the minus strand of JBDQLO010000010.1, from coordinate 4,924 downwards.
GTATACACCACGCCATGGTAGGACACGTCGGGTTCGTTGAGCCGTTTGAACTTGGTCTTGTGCTCAGCCCACGGGAACTTGCCGCTATCGACAATGACCCCGCCAATCGACGTCCCGTGACCGCCCAGGTATTTGGTGAGTGAATGCACCACGATATCTGCACCGTGCTCGAACGGACGGCACAGGTAAGGAGAGGGCACCGTGTTGTCCACGATCAGAGGAATGCCATTCCTGTGGGCTATCTCTGCGAGTTTTTCGAAATCGGTGATATTGCCGAGCGGGTTACCCACCGACTCGCAATAGATCGCCTTCGTCTTGCCATCGACGAGTTTGGCAAACGAATCCGGGTCGCGATAGTCGGCGAAGCGCACCTCAATCCCGTATTGCGGCAACGTATGGGCGAACAGGTTGTAGGTACCGCCATACAGCGTACTGGAGGTCACGATGTTATCGCCAGCCTCGGTAATGGTCTGGATGGCATAGGTGATGGCGGCCTGACCTGATGCCAGTGCGAGGCCGGCAATACCGCCTTCCAGCGCCGCAACGCGTTTCTCCAGGACATCCTGGGTGGGGTTCATGATACGAGTGTAGATATTGCCAGCCACTTTCAGATCGAACAGATCGGCACCATGTTGTGTGCTATCGAAAGCGTACGAGGTCGTCTGATAAATCGGCACGGCCACCGCCTTGGTGGTCGGATCAACGTCATATCCGGCGTGGACGGCAAGGGTTTCAATTTTCATGCAGGTCTCCAGAATAGTTTCTAGTGGTTGAGTCAAGAACGTTTGTGAGCATACCGCATCGGATCGATGGCGCGTACCAGATCCTTGGGAAGCGGTAGGGGTTCGCCGGCAATCTGACTGGCCAGGAGTTCGGCGCAGAGTGTGGCAAACAGAATACCCCGCGCCCCAAAACCGGAATTCACGTACAGCCCCGGCACGCGGGCGCGCGCCGCCCGCGAGCGGCTGGTTGCTGCGGCAGTGTCACGGGCAGGTAGCTGGCCGACGAGGGGCAGACGATCCGGTACTACGGGGCGCAAGCCGACTTTACCCGTCAGGTTTGGGTCATCCGCCGCTGGCCAGTTCGCCTGCGTGTCGCTGAGCATGGCGCCAATAGTGGCCAGATTCTCGGCGTGTTCGACGCTTCGTATTTCAAGATCCGTGTCGTCGACCACAAAGCTGGCACCGCACGTCGACATGGCATCTATGGCTGGCGTCCAGTAGCCGTTGCGACAGAGCACGGCGGTTGGTGCTGTTGCGGGTGGGGACATCATCACCGTGGTCTGGCCCCGTGCGGCACGAATCGGGAGTGCCTGGCTATAGGGCGCCGCCAGACGCGGGGCATCGGTTGCATTGGTCAAAACGATCAGATCAGCTTCAGCGACAAGGGCACCATCAACGTCATAGGCCGCCCAGCCGGTATCGAGCGGACGCAGAGTGTGGATGGGCGTATGCTCGCGCAGTATCGCCTTCGAGGCCTTGAGCAGCTGGGCGCAGTAGTCCGAAGGATTGACCCAACCGCCGGCAGCGAACCACCAGCCGCCATGGGCAACGCCTAAACCTGCCTCTTTACTGGCTTGATCCTGCGTCAGCCAGGTGAGGAGCTGACTCGGAAATCCCAACGTAGTAACGGCCTGTTGCATAGCAGTTGCCTGGGCGTCATCCCGTGCCAGATGGAGGACGCCGCAGGCATCCCACTGAACGGGGTAATGCTGCGCTTGCAGTTGTTTCAAGCGATGGAGCGTACTCAGAAAACCGGCCCGGGTCAGTCGCGACAATAGATTGTCATCGACCGAGGGCAGCGGCCGGATCACGCCAGCCCGGTTACCTGAAGCCCCGCTGGCCAGGGTGCCGGCATCGACAAGGGTGCACCGCCAGCCGCGCGCGACCAGGCGTTCTGCAGTGGCCGTGCCGGCCAGACCGGCCCCGATAATGAGCGCATGGCCGGGGGCTATGCCAGGGTTGGGGTGCGGACGACGTTGCCGAAAGGCCCCGGTCAGCATCTCGCGCTTCTGTGCAAAACCGGCGGCGATGGCGACCTCAAAACCGCAGGCGCTCAACCGGCGACGCAGTGCCCCATTGACACTCCAGGTCGCCAGGGTGGTGCCGGCACCCGACAGTCTGGCCAGTGCAGTACAGACAACGTCTGACCAGATCGCGGGGTTCTTGGCGGGCGAAAAGCCGTCAAGATAAATCGCGTCCGCACGCCCACTCACTTGAGCAAGCGCGGTTTCGGCGTCACCCAGAATCAAGGTCAGGATCACGCGACCCTGATCGAATTCAATCCGGTGCGTGCCCTCGGTCAGCAATGGCCAATGACCGATGAGTCCGTCAATCAGCGCGGTCGGCAATTCATTTTGATAGGGCGCAAGCAGGCGCGTCAGATCCGAGATCAACAGCGGATGTTTCTCGACCGAGATAAAGTGCAGACGCCGACATCGAGCGGCTTTGGGTTGTTTGTGCCAGGCTGCCCATGTCGCCAGAAAATTCAGGCCCAGTCCGAAACCGGTTTCAACGACAACAAAATGTTCACGGCCGCACCAGCGCCCGGGCAAACCGTTACCGCTTAAAAAAACATGCCGGGCCTGCGCAAGCGCACCGGCCCGGCTATGGTAGACATCGTCATACACCGGCGCGTACGGCGTTCCGTCATCTGTTTGTGACAGCCTCGCCGGTGTGATGGGCATGTTTAATCGATGCTTCTCATTTGCGGAAACAGAATCACATCGCGAATGGCGGGCGAATCAGTCACCAGCATGATCAGCCGGTCAATACCAATGCCGCAGCCACCGGTTGGCGGTAGACCAAATTCCAGCGCCTGGATGTAATCTGCATCGTAATACATCGCTTCTTCATCGCCCGCTTCTTTGGCAGCGACCTGAGCGAGGAAACGCTCAGCCTGATCCTCCGGGTCGTTAAGCTCCGAGAACCCGTTGGCGATTTCTCGACCCACAATAAACAATTCAAATCGCTCGGCGATCTCCGGATTCTTGTCGCTCCGCCGTGCCAACGGCGATACTTCAGCGGGGTAGTCAATGATGAAGGTCGGCTCCCAGAGTTGCGCCTCGGCCGTTTCTTCAAAGAACATCAGCTGCAGGCCACCCAGACCAATGATCTTGGGCAGTTCGACCTTGCGGTTCGTGAGTTCCTGACGCAGCCAGGCCTCGTCGTTGAGTTGTGCTTCGGTGTATTGTGGACAGTGCTTCAGCACGGCCTGAACGATCGTCAGACGGTGAAAAGGCTTCGACAGATCCAATTCACGGCCCTGATAGGTAAAGACTTCCTTACCCAGCGCTTCACGGGCAGCATGACGGATCACGCCCTCGGTGAAGTTCATCATGCTCTTGTAGTCTGCGTAGGCCTCATAGAATTCCATCATCGTGAATTCCGGGTTGTGCCGCGGCGAGAGCCCTTCGTTACGGAAGTTACGGTTGATCTCGAACACTTTTTCGAAGCCGCCAACGACCAGACGCTTCAGATACAGCTCCGGCGCAATGCGCAGGTAGAGCGGCATATCAAGTGCGTTGTGATGGGTGGTGAACGGTTTGGCCGAAGCGCCCCCGGGGATCGGGTGCATCATCGGTGTTTCGACCTCGAGGAAGCCATCGTGCACCATATAGGCGCGGATCGATTGCACCAGACGACTTCGCGCCACAAAGGTCGCCCGCGATTCCTGGTTCATGATCAGATCCAGATAGCGCTGACGGTAACGCTGCTCGATATCAGTCAGACCATGAAACTTTTCCGGGAGCGGACGCAGACATTTGCTGAGCAGGCGGATGTTGTCGCAGGCGATGCTGAGTTCGCCGGTCTTGGTCTTAAAGAGCGTGCCCGAGCAACCAATCAGATCGCCCAGATCCCACTTCTTGAAATCGGCATAGGCGTCTTCACCGATCTTGTCGCGTGTGACATACAGCTGAATACGACCCGACACATCCTGGATCGTGAGAAACGAGGCCTTGCCCATGACGCGTTTGAGCATGATGCGACCGGCGACACTTACCGAGATTGGCATAGCCTCGAGTGCCTCGGGGGTCTTGCCGTCGTAATGTTCGATCAGCTTGGCAGCCGTATTCTGGCGCTCGAAGTCGTTGGGGTAGGCGCCCCCGGTGTCACGCCACTGGCGCAGTTTTTCACGGCGCTCGGCAACCAGCTGGTTGTCGTCGTGGACAGCGGCAATCGTTTCGTTGTTCTGATCAGTCATGGTCGTTTTCCGTTTAATCGTCTCTTTGTCAGAGCTGGTTAGACGCCTTGCTTCAGGCTTTCTTCAATAAATTGATCCAGGTCGCCGTCCAGCACGCCCTGGGTATTGCCCACTTCCACATTGGTTCGTAGATCCTTGATGCGCGACTGGTCGAGCACGTAGGAACGGATCTGGTGACCCCAGCCGATGTCGGATTTGGCATCCTCCAGCTTCTGCTGTTCGGCCTGACGTTTGCGCAGCTCGAACTCATACAGGCGGGCGCGCAGCATCTTCCAGGCTTCGTCGCGGTTACGATGCTGCGAACGGTCATTCTGACACTGCACCACAATATTGGTCGGCACGTGGGTCAGACGAACGGCCGAGTCCGTCTTGTTGATATGCTGACCACCCGCGCCCGAAGCGCGATAGGTGTCGGTACGCACATCGGCAGGGTTGATCTCGATCTCGATCGAATCGTCGACTTCTGGGTAAATGAACACACTACAGAACGATGTGTGACGGCGTGCGTTCGAATCAAACGGCGATTTGCGCACCAGTCGATGCACGCCGGTCTCGGTGCGCAGCATGCCGTAACAGTAGTCACCCGACAGACGCAATGTGGCTGATTTGATACCGGCAACATCGCCCTCGGATTCTTCGAGGACCTCGACCGTAAAGCCCTTGCGTTCGGCATACCGGATATACATGCGCAGCAGCATCGATGCCCAGTCCTGGGCTTCGG
>JBDQLO010000009.1:0-12156 GCA_040262735.1 Fluviibacter sp. | reverse complement strand
CGGATATCGAGCATCTGCGCGTTGAAGCCAGTGCGGATGTTACGCAGAAATACCTCAACGAGATCGGCAAGCACAGTTTGCTGACGGCCGATGAAGAGCTTGCCCTGACGCGTCGTGTGCGCGAAAAGGATTTTGCGGCTCGTCAGGAGATGGTAGAGCGTAACTTGCGCCTCGTCGTGTCGATTGCGCGACATTACATGAACCGGGGGTTGCCCCTCCTTGACCTGATCGAGGAGGGCAATCTCGGATTAATGCATGCGCTGGATAAATTTGATCCGGAGCGGGGTTTTCGTTTTTCAACTTACGCCTCGTGGTGGATCCGGCAGGGTATTGAGCGGGCCGTACTCAACCAGGGGCGCCTCGTACGTCTGCCTGTGCATCTGGTAAGGGATATGAATGCGGTTTACCGTCACCGACGTCAGTTCATGGTGGCGCATGCCCGCGAGCCGAGTCTGGAAGAGCTAGCAGCACAGTGCGCGAAGACGCCAGAAGTCGTCGAACAGTTGCTTCGCCGAAATGATCAGATCCGCTCGTTAGATCAACCGCTGGAGAGCGGTTCGGATCAGACGCTTGGTGAGGTCATCGCTGACGAGCAGGGTGATGATCCGCACGAGACTTTTGCCAGTTCGGAATCGGTCACATTACTGCTGGCTTGGGTCGATATGCTGCCGGAGCGTCAGCGTCAGGTGATCGAACGGCGCTATGGCTTGCGGGGTGGCGAGCCAGAAACGCTGGAAGCCATTGCCGCAGACTTGCAACTCACCCGCGAGCGTGTCCGCCAGATTCAGGGTGAGGCGCTGACGCGCTTGCAGGGGATTATTCGCGGGCGTCAGTTGACCCCGGATTCACTACTGTAGCGTCGCCGATTCTGCGGATGCCAACGTGACCCTCCGTGCATCACGCACTGCCGCTCCCAGTTCGATGACTGACATCGCGTAAGCGGCCGAACGGTTGTAACGGGTAATGACGTAGTAATTGTTCAAGCCCAGCCAATGCTGGGTCGCTGCCTGCGGTGAGCTTAAGGTCACCAATGTGGCGAGCGTACTGTCGCGCAGCGTTGATGCGAACATGAAACCGGCATCACGATACCGGGATAGGGGAACCCCCGGTTTGATATCGACTTTTTCAAAGACGGCCGGCAATGGTTGCGGCGGAGTGACCGGAATAACAGCGATTTCGTCCTTTTGCCAGCCATGAGCTTTGAGGAAGTTGGCGACACTGCCAATGGCATCCAAGGGGCTGTTGATCAGATCCACCTGGTTGTTACCATCGAAATCCACGCCCCACTGACGTTGGCTGCTGGGCATAAACTGCGGGATGCCCAGAGCGCCGGCGAAGGAACCCCGGGTGGTGGATAGGTCCATGCGGTTGTCGCGCGCCAATAACAGGTACTGCTCCAGTTCGCTCTGGAAAAATTCGCGCCGACGTTCGCCGTAGAAACCAATGCTGGCCAGCGCATTCAGTATATTGAAGCTGCCCATATTGCGGCCGTATTCCGTTTCGACACCAATGATGGCAACAATAATTTCCTGCGGTACGCCATACTCGCGCGAGGCACGTTCTAGCGTATCGCTATAGGTGTCCCAGAACTGCACGCCACGATGGATGCGTCGGCTGTTGACGAAGCGCTCTCGGTAGGCCACCCAGTTAGGGGTCAGTTGTGTGGGCGCGGGTGCCATCATGCGCAGGATGCGGTTGTCCGGCCGCTGGTTTTCGAAGCGGGCCGAGAGTGTGTTCTGATCAAATCCATGTTTGCTACTCATCTGCTGAATGAAATCAATGACCTCAGGGTTCTGCAGCATCGCTGGCAGGCTGGACGGCTTCTTTGAGTCACGCGCCTCGGCGTTTGGCGTCAGTAATAGAAGCGTTAGCAAGACGGGCAAAAGTGGGCGACAGCAGTTGGCTGATAAAAGAGTCATGTTGATGGCATATGCAGATGGCAATGCGCCCATTTTTCCATAGTTTGTGGCTTGTTCACCGGCGAGAATGGGCAGATAATTAGAACCATAAAAAATAAAAGTCATGCAGAAGCATGCGCGGCATGGTTTGTTGCCAGTTTGGGGGAGCGAGTTTCTATGAGTACGGCGTTTGTGACGCATCCGGATTGCTTAAAGCATGACATGGGGGATTTGCATCCCGAAGCGCCGGCGCGCTTGACCGCAATTCATGACCACCTGATCGCTCAGGGCATCGATATGTACTTCGCGCACCATGAGGCGCCTTTGGCGACCATGGAGCAGTTGATGCTGGTGCACCCGGCTTCGCATATCAAGAAAATCAAAGAAACATCGCCGGCATTCGGAATTGCCCACCTGGACCCCGATACAGCCATGAACCCCTTTACCTGGCAGGCGGCGCTGCGTTCTGCCGGTGCCGGTATTCTGGCGGTGGATTTGCTGATGGACAAAAAGGCTGAAAACGCGTTCTGTGCCGTCCGTCCACCCGGTCACCATTGCGAGCGTGAAGCTGCCATGGGCTTCTGCTTCTTCAATAACATCGCCATTGCGGCCCATCACGCGTTGGTCAACCACAAGCTGGAACGGGTTGCGATTATCGATTTTGACGTCCACCACGGAAACGGTACTGAAAATATCTGCGCTGGTGATGAGCGAATCCTGATGTGCAGCATATTTCAGCACCCTTTCTACCCTTATTCCGGGACCGATCATCCGGCGACCAATATGGTCAATGTGCCGCTACCCGGTGGGTCGGGCGGCGAGGAGTTGCAGCAGGCGGTGCTGGAGTCCTGGATCCCGCGTCTGGATGAGTTCAAACCCCAGATGATCTTTATCTCGGCTGGTTTTGACGCACATTACGAAGACGATATGGGGGGAATGAAGCTTTTTGAAAAGGATTACGCCTGGGTAACCACCCAGCTAAGAGGTGTGGCCGCTCGCCACGCGAATAACCGCATCGTTTCCATGCTGGAGGGCGGCTATGTGATGTCCGCCTTGGCTAGGAGTGTGGCTGCCCACTTGCGGGCGCTCGCCGAGATCTGATTTCGGCTAGAATAGCGGGTATTCTCGCGGGGATATGGGTTCCCCGACGATTGCCTTTTCAAGGATGGGTTGCTAGATGATCACCGGTTCGATTGTTGCCATTGTCACCCCCATGCATTCGGACGGGCGACTTGATTTGGATGCCTTTAGAAACCTGGTGGATTTTCATATCCGTGAAAAAACGGACGCCATTGTGGTGGTCGGCACGACCGGTGAATCTCCGACCGTCGACGTGGACGAACATTGCCTGCTGATCGAGCAGGCCGTCAAACACGCTGGTGGTCGTATTCCCATCATTGCCGGCACAGGTGCCAATTCGACCAAAGAAGCGATTTATCTGCACCAGCGTGCCAAAGACGCCGGTGCCGATGCGGGTCTGTCTGTTGTGCCCTACTACAATAAGCCAACCCAGGAAGGCTTGTATCAACACTTCCGCAGCATTGCTGAAGCAGTGGATCTGCCGGTGATTCTTTACAACGTGCCCGGGCGAACCGTGGCCGACATGAGCAACGATACGATTCTGCGTCTGGCGCAGGTACCGGGCATCATTGGTGTTAAGGATGCTACTGGTAATATTGACCGGGCATGTGATCTGATCGAACGCGCACCAGAAGGCTTTGCCCTGTATTCAGGCGATGACATGACCTGCATGGCTACGATCCTGATGGGCTATCACGGCAATATTTCGGTCACAGCCAATGTGGCGCCGCGCGCCATGCATGACATGTGCGTTGCTGCGGCTGCGGGTAATGCCATTGAGGCCGTCCGTATCAATCGCCGTCTGGTCGGGCTGCACCGGCATCTTTTCTGTGAAGCCAATCCGATCCCCGTGAAATGGGCCGTGGCTGAAATGGGTCTGATGTCACATGGCGCGCGATCGCCGCTAACCCAGCTGGCCCCGGCGTTCCACGAGCGTGTCCGCGCCGCGATGAAACAGGCAGGACTTTGATTGATGAATAAGCTGTTCCGTGTTGGAATCCTGATACTGGCCGCCCTGGCCGTCGGGTGTGCCTACCTGCCTGAATCCAAAAAGATCGATTACGGCACCGCTGCCAAAGCGCCGCCGCTCGATATTCCACCGGATTTAACTCGCCCCAGTAATACCACGCAATATACGGCACCCAATGTGCCATCATCAGGCGTGGCGGTCTACTCTCAGGTGAACGCCAAGAACAAGGCTGCGCAGACGCAGAAGTCTGACGAGAGTGTCTTGCCCGAGGGTTCTCGCGGTATTGCCCGCATCGAGCGTCAGGGCAATCATCGTTGGCTCGTCGTTACAGTGCCCGAAGACAAAGCCTGGAATGTGACCAAAGCCTTCTGGCAGGAAAACGGCTTTGTCCTGAAAAAGGAAAATCCGCAGACGGGCATTATGGAAACCGACTGGGCAGAAAATCGCGCCAATGTGCCCGCAGGGGCTATTCAGGGCTTCCTCGGCAAGGTACTCGGCACCCTCTATTCCACCCCCGAGCGGGATATGTACCGCACCCGACTGGAAAAAGGACCGCAGGCCGGTACCACCGACATTTTCATCAGCCATCGCGGCATGGTGGAGGTCTATGTCACGGAAGGAAAGAGCGAAACACGTTGGCAGCCGCGCGACGCCGATCCGACCCTCGAAGCGGAGATGCTGCGTCGCCTGATGTTCAAGTTTGACGGTGTCAGTGAGTCTGAAGCGAAAGAACTGGCCAAAAAGGGCGATGGAGATACGACTGCGCGGGCCCTGGATAAGGCGCGTATGGTTCAGTCGCCGAATGGTGGCGCGATGCTGGTCGTGGATGACTCCTTTGACCGAAGCTGGCGTCGGGTCGGTTTGGCACTGGATCGTGTCGGTTTCACCGTGGAAGATCGGGAGCGGAACCAAGGTTTGTACTACGTGCGTTACGTTGATTCCGATGACAAGTCGGTTCAGGAAAAAGGCGAAGGCGGCTTCTGGGCCAGCCTGGCTTTCTGGCGCAGCAAAGATGACAAGGTGCCGACCAAGGTTCAGTACCGCATCAGTGTAGCGGAGCAAAAAGCGGGTGGCCCGACGAATGTGGTCGTTTTGGCACCAGGCGATACGGGTCAGGCCGATGTGTCACCGATCGCCCGCCAGATTCTGGATCTGTTGCTCCAGCAGTTGCGGTGATCCGGTTCACCTCCCTTGGTAGCGGGAGTGAGGGCAATGCACTGCTGGTCGAGGCGGGGTCGACCCGTCTCCTGATCGATTGCGGCTTGCCGGTTCGGCAGGCGATGGCCAGGATCGAAGCGCGGGGCGTCGACGCCATGGGGCTCGATGCCATCCTCGTGACCCATGAACATGGTGATCATATTGGTGGCGTCATGGCACTGGCCCGAAAAACGGGTGCCACGGTATGTCTTACCCGCGGCACCCATGCCGCAGTTCATATGCGTTCAGTCGATGCCTGCAACGGTGTTGCGCTGAGAATCATCGACAGCCACGCGCCTTTTGAGTTGGGCGCTGTCGAGGTACAACCGTTTCCAGTCCCCCATGATGCGCGCGAGCCCGTTCAGTATGTCATCGTGCACGGGGCCTTGCGTTTGGGTATTCTGACCGATCTGGGCATGCTCACGCCGCACGTCGAACGTTCATTACAGGATTGCGATGGACTGGTTCTGGAGTTTAATCATGACCCAGCGTTGCTGGCTGCTTCGTCCTACCCGGACAGCCTCAAACAACGGATTGCCGGGCGCTATGGCCACCTATGCAATCGGGATGCTGCTGGATTGCTGGCGCGACTCAATCGGGATCGCTTGCAGCACGTGGTCGCTGCGCATTTATCGAAGTCGAACAATACTGAAGCGCATGTATTGACGGCGATCCGCGAAGTACTGTCCGACATTCCGTTGAACTTTTATGTCGCCAGCCAGGAAGAGGGGTTTGACTGGCTGGAGTTGCACGCCTGATCAGCCCGAAATCGCAGCCATGAAAAAACCGGCCCGAAGGCCGGTTTCTTATTGTCAACCGCCGAAGCGGTTCCAAGATCGCAAAAGCGATTACTTGGCAGCCGGAGCCGGAGCAGCAGGTGCAGCAGCAGGAGCGGCCGGGGCAGCAGCAGGCGCGGCCGGAGCAGCAGCGGCAGGAGCCGGAGCAGCGGCAGGAGCCGGAGCAGCAGCAGGTGCGGCCGGAGCAGCAGCAGCAGCCGGAGCTTCTTTTTTGCCACAGGCGGTAACGGCGAGAGCAAGCAGAGCAGCAACGAGGAGCGATTGTTTCATTTTCTTCCCTTTAATAAAGGTCGTTGAAGAAGTTCCTGCCCGAAACGGCGTCACGAACAGGACATGACTACACATGCAGTCCAATTAAATTATACACATTTTGGCATGGGTCAACAGGGGCAAAACCGGTGGCGGATCCAGTACAATTTGCGCCTGCCAGCGGGGTTTTGCCGGCAGTTTTCATGCGCGGGAAGCGCGGTACGTATGCAGCAGGAACGCCCAATGGCAAAAAATACAGTCGCAAGCACGGGTATCATCGAATCTCTGGATCATGCGGGTCAGGGCATTGCCCGGGCCGACGGTAAAACGATTTTTGTCGAAGGGGGGCTGCCTGGCGAGCGCGTCAGCTGGCTCAGTTATCGGCGTAAACCCAACTTTGAAATGGCCCGGGTGATCGAGATCCATCAAGCGGCCTCGGCCCGTGTGACGCCCCGTTGCCCGCACTTCGGCATTTGCGGTGGCTGCTCCTTACAGCATGCCGACCCGCTGATGCAGATCGCCAGTAAACAGCGGGTGCTGGAAGATAACCTCCAGCATATCGGCCAAGTAATGCCGGGGACGGTATACGCCCCGATCTCAGGCCCGACCTGGCACTATCGCTTTCGGGCGCGCGTGTCTGTGCGCCTGGTGCCTAAAAAGGGCGGCGTGCTAGTTGGGTTTCATGAGCGCCGAAGTAGCTATATCGCCGACATGACCTCGTGCAGTATCCTGCCCAAGCACATGTCCGATCTGCTTGTCCCGCTGCGCCACCTCATCGCGGGGATAAGCCAACCGGATCGAATGCCACAGATCGAGATGGCCGTTGGCGAAATTCCCGACCATCCGGCCAAGCTTGATATCGTGCTGGTGCTACGCCACCTAGAGCCCCTGACCAAGGCCGACCAGGCGCATCTGACGGCTTTTGGTCAACAGCATGGGATACGTTGGTTTCTGCAACCGGGCGGCCCGGCGACAGTGTACCCGCTGGATCCACAGGATACGCCGGTGCTGACCTACCATCTGCCAAACTTTGGCCTAACACTGAACTTTGCCCCCACGGAATTTACCCAGGTGAACCCCGCGATGAATCATGCGTTAGTGACCAAGGCCACGCGCCTGCTGGCGGCGCAGCCTGGTGAGCGGGTGGCGGATATGTTCTGCGGACTGGGTAACTTTACGCTGCCCATCGCCCGTAGTGGGGCACAAGTTATCGGGGTGGAAGGTAGCGACGCCCTCGTCGCGCGGGCCGCCCAAAACGCCGCCAAGAACGCCTTGGGTCATTTGACCCGTTTCTTTACGGCCAACCTTTTTCAGGATTGTCAGCCCGTCCTGGCGCGTATGGGCCAACTAGATCGGATGCTGATTGACCCACCACGTGAGGGGGCGCTAGAGCTGGTAAAAGCGTTGCCGGATGCAGCACAGCCGCGCGGCGATGCCCCGCACACCATTGTCTATGTTTCCTGTAACCCGGCCACGTTGGCGCGCGATGCCGGAGTGCTGGTCCATGTGAAGGGCTATACGCTTGAGGGCGCGGGGGTAGCCAATATGTTTCCGCATACGGCGCACGTCGAGTCGATCGCCGTCTTTCGTCGTCAGTAACATATCCTGGTCGTGTAAAAAAGCCCGGCTTGCTACCGGGCTTGTAGGGCGACGAAGCTTGAGGACTTAGGCCGCAACCTTCACAATCAGGTTGGCGCTGTTCAGATACGCGTCGGAAAAAATCTGACGCGCCAAGCGGTAAGCGGCACCATTCTTGGTTTTAAACCGGGCGATCTCTTCCACGAAGAGCTTGAGAGAGTCAGCCAGGCACTTCTTGACGCCCTGCTGATCCAGTAACCCCAGGTCATAATCGCACACGGCGGAATTGCGACCCAGGCCTTCGATTTCTTTTGACGTCATGTGCAGCGAGTGCTCCAGCTGGCGCACGACCATTTCTGTTGAAGCTTTCTTGCCCATTTTACTCAACCTCTGTTCGGTAACCGGCCCGAATGACAGACCGCGTATGAGCAATAACGCGTTAACAGCGAGGGGCGTTGACAGAGTCGAGCAGAAATTTGCAACTGATTGAAATTCCATAAAAAAAGGAGCCCAGCGGGGCTCCTTTTGGGTAGCGAACACCCCTTAATCGCGGTTATTACCGTTAAAGATCATCAGCAGGTTCAACAGGCTAACGAACAGGTTGTAAATGTCGAGGTACACCGCCAGGGTAGCGGTGATGTAGTTGGTTTCACCGCCATTGACGATGCGGCTCAGGTCATACAACAGGTAGCCTGTAAAGAGCAGGGCACCAATCGCCGAGATGGCAATAGCCATGGCCGGAATGGCCAAGAAAATATTGGCCAGCGATGCAATGATCAGCAGAATCAGACCGGCAAACAGGAAGTTACCCATAAAGCTGAAGTCACGCTTGCTGACGCTGGTGTACATGGCCAGCGAAAAGAAAATTGCCGCTGTGGCGCTGCCAGCCATCGCAATCAGGGCCCCGCCATTGGTCATGCCCAGGGCGACGCTCAGGATCTGCGACAGCATGACGCCCATAAAGAAGGTGAATCCCAGCAGCAGGAAAACACCGGTTGCGCTATTCCGGTTGCGCTGAATGCCCCACATGAAGGCGAAGGCGATACCAAAAAACAGCAACACGCCCATGATCGGGCTACCAGCCATCAGCATCGGCACGTTGGCGGCCATACCGACCATGGCACCGATGACGGTCGGAACCAGCGACAGCGCGAGCAGCCAGTAGGTGTTGCGCAATACCTGATTGCGGGCGGCATTGATGGTGATGCCGCCGAGAGAGGGTGTTGTGCGAATATCCATGGCTAATTCCTCAGTAAAAACAGTGTGCTAAAACAATCGGAGCGTTCCAGCGCCTATATGGTAGCTGATAATTCATATTCAAGCCGAAACAGCTTAACGGCGGCTTATGAACGCAATATTAAATGGTGTGGCGGGTCAGCCGAGCGTTTTCGGCCTCAGCATGGTCGTCCCAGGCCAGGTATTCGCCCCGATCGTCAGACCAATCGGCCAGCACCCAGCGTTCGACATGAATCCCGTCAACCATATGGTCATGGGCAGCTGGTCGGTGCGTGTGGCCGTGGATCAGGGTGGCGTAGCCATGGCGGCGGGCTTCGTCCTCGACCGTTGCTGCATTCACATCGGTAATCGTTTGCGTCTGGGCGTCATAGCGCCGACCCTCGCTGCGCCACCGCAGCCAGCGGGCGATCAGGCGGCGTACCCAATAAGGGTAGTTCAGAAACTTTGCCTGGATTTTAGGGTCGTGAACCGTAGCGCGATAGCGCTGATAGGCCACATCGCTCGTGCAGTACAGATCCCCATGCGAGAGCACGAACTGCCAATTCGGTAGCGACAGAACATAAGGGTCGTTCAGGCGTTGCATGCCGAGCTGGGCGAGCACCCGGTCGCTCAGTAAAAAATCGCGATTGCCGGCCATAAAATAAACGGCCACCCCGGTTTGGGTCAGTTCGCGCAGGGCCTTGAAAACAGGCTGGTAGGCACGACGTCTGAGGTCCTCATCGCCGACCCAGGCTTCAAAAATATCGCCCAGCAGATAAACGGCTGAGGCCTCCCGGCGGGCGCGCTCCATAAAATTAAGGAAGCGCGCCGTCATCGCCGGGGTGTCCGATGCCAGATGCACATCGGACGCAAAAAAAATCATTTAATCGTGACCGACTGAATGACCACGTCTTCCTTGGGCACATCCTGATGAAAACCGCTGGTCCCGGTCTTGACGGCCTTGATCTTGTTCACCGTGTCCATGCCGTCGGTTACTTTGCCAAATACCGCATAGCCCCAGCCCTGGGGGGTTTCGCTCTTGAAGTTGAGAAAATCGTTGTCGGCCACGTTGATGAAGAATTGAGCGCTGGCCGACTGCGGGTCGTTGGTGCGCGCCATGGCAATGGTACCGGTCGTGTTCTTCAGGCCGTTATTGGCCTCGTTTTTGATCGGTGCGTTGGTGGGTTTTTGCTTCATGCCTGGCTCAAAACCGCCGCCCTGAATCATGAAGCCATTGATCACACGATGAAAGATCGTGTTGTTGTAGTGACCCTCGCGGGCGTAGGTCAGAAAATTCGCTACGGTCACGGGCGCGTGTTCATTGTCGAGTTCCAGCGTGATGGGGCCGTAGTTGGTATTGAGGATCACGGTTTGCATGAGGGTTTCTCCTAGAGCGCCTTGGGCTCGTGCTATATTCAAAGACGCATTTTATCCGTATTTCCCCTGCTTTTTTGATTGTTACGCCCCCATGCTGTCGATCTATAACACCCTCGCCCGTGAAAAAACCCCGTTAAAACCGATCCATCCGGGGCAGGTACGCATGTACGTCTGCGGTATGACCGTTTACGACTTTTGTCACCTGGGCCATGCGCGGGTGATGGTGGTGTTCGACATGGTGTACCGCTGGCTGATGGCGCAGGGCTACCAGGTCGAATACGTCCGCAACATCACCGACATTGACGACAAAATCATCAACCGCGCCAACGAACGCGGCGAAACCATTCAGCAGCTGACAGATCATTACATCGCCGCCATGCATGAAGACAGCGATGCCCTGGGTGTGCTGCGTCCGAGCAAAGAGCCGCGTGCGACCGAATACGTGCAGGAGATGCTCGATCTGATTGGCACGCTGGAAGATAAAGGGTTGGCTTATCAAGGCGGTGACGGCGACGTCAATTTTGCCGTGCGCAAGTTTCCCGGTTACGGCAAATTGTCCGGTAAATCGCTCGATGACCTGCGGGCCGGCGAGCGCGTGGCCGTGACCAACGCTAAAGAAGACCCGCTCGACTTCGTACTGTGGAAACACGCCAAAGCCGGCGAGCCGGCCTGGGCCTCGCCCTGGGGTGATGGCCGCCCGGGTTGGCATATTGAATGCTCGGCCATGAGTAGCACCTTACTCGGTCATCATTTTGATATCCATGGCGGTGGCGCTGATCTCCAGTTTCCGCACCATGAAAACGAAATCGCCCAATCCGAGGGCGCCCATGGCGGACCCTTCGCCAATATCTGGATGCATAACGGTTTTATCCGGGTCGAGAAAGATGGCATTGAAGAAAAGATGTCCAAATCCCTGGGCAACTTCTTCACCATCCGCGATGTGCTCAAGGTCTACGACCCCGAGATCGTCCGCTTTTTCATTTTGCGCGCGCAGTACCGCAGCCCGTTGAATTATTCAACGGCGCATCTGGATGATGCCGGTCACGCGCTGGAGCGTCTGTACACCGCCCTTCGCAACGTGCCTGCTGATGCGGTGGCCGTCGACTGGCACAATCCCTACGGCCAGAAATTTGCCGCCGCCATGAACGACGATTTCAATACTGCCGAAGCCATGGCGGTCTTGTTTGAACTGGCACAGGCCGTTAACCGGGATCAATGTGCCGAGCTGTCGGGCCAGCTTAAAGCGCTGGCGGGTGTACTCGGATTATTGCAGCGAACTCCGGAGGCGTTTCTACAGCGCGCCACCGGCCTGGCTGCAGATGGGCTGACGCCCGAGCAGATCGAAGCCCGCATTCAGGAACGGCTGGATGCGCGCAAGGCCAAAGATTTCGCCACCGCCGACCGCGTGCGCAATGAATTGCTCGACGCCGGCGTCGTGCTCGAAGATACCCCGCAAGGCACGATCTGGCGCCGCGCCTGATCGGCACACCATGACACAACGTTTGCCGCTGGCGCATTCTGAGCGCGCCATGCTGCTCATTCTTGCGGGCATCCAGTTTTGTCATGTGCTGGACTTCATGATCATGATGCCGCTCGGACCTTTTTTGATTCGCGCGCTTGGCATCTCCACGCATGAGTTTGCGCTATTGGTCGCCAGTTACAGTTTCAGCGCCGCCGTTGCCGGCTTGTTGATTGCCCCGGTGGTGGATCGATTTGAACGCAAACGTTTTCTGCTGGCCATCTTTGCAGCCTTTGCCGTCGCCACCTTGCTCTGCGCGTTGTCACCCGGTTTCCT